>NZ_JAQYUU010000001.1:307062-614124 GCF_028728205.1 Clostridium sp. 'White wine YQ' | reverse complement strand
CCTTCAAAAGCATTGCACATATTATCATGATTACTTTCATTGTAATCTCTATAAGTCTTAACTAAATCATCAACTCTTTCCTCTGAATATTGTCCTAAGGTCTGAACTAATGGTCTTCCAAATAACATTGCTATTTCCTCCTCTGGAGGTTCAATATCTAATATTTCTTTAAATGCTTTTTTAAAGGAATCCATAATAAGTTTATTTGTATCAATAAGTGTACCGTCTAAATCAAATAATACTGCTCTAATCATAACTTCACTCCTAACTTTAATTCTAAGTATATGATAATATGTTTAATTAAAATAGGCAAGTTATTGGGTTTTTTATAGGAAACTTAACTTTAAACCCTATTATAGTGTTTTTTGTGAAGGAGATGGTACAAATACCACCTCCCCCATTTTCACTTCCTTTTAAGCGTCGTCAGTTTGTCTTATGATAGCTTCATAATCATTTAGTTTGCTATCTAGCAGCTGACTTACTTCAACCAATTCTGGATCAAAGATCTCATCTTTTTCGTCAAGAAGATTAATCATTTGACTTCTTAAGTCTTCAATTGCCACTAGAACTTCTTCCAGATTTGACATAATACCCCACCTCCTTCAATAAAACATTATACTATTTGGAGTATTTTGTCAGTTTATGGTGTCTAAAATAATTTTTATAAATCCGTATAAAATGCATTAAAATTATAAAAACTTAATTGTGATAAACAAATTTTTATATAACGAGGTATACAAATGATGAGAAAAATATTAAAATTCAGCACTTTATTATTAATGATTTTAATTCTTACAATTTCAAGTCCTATTAATGCTTTAACTAGGACAAATACTGATGTTCAAGCACAAGATGATGAAGTTCATCTTGTCTTAGATGCTCTTAATTCCTCAAATCTTCCTAAACACTTCCGTAAGACTACAGATAAAATTGATATTAAGGATAGTAAAATTCTTAATTTAAATGGTTTAGAAAATCTAAATGTCTCAGGAAGCTCACAATTTACAGAACACTCATTAAAGACTATAAAAGATGCCCTAGATACTAAAAAGAAAATTATAGTTATAGATCTAAGGGAAGAATCTCACGGCTTTATCGATGGAAATGCTATTAGCTTTAAAAACAAATATAACAATGCAAATCATGGATTGACAAGAAGAGAAGTTATCGCCAAAGAAAAGAAAGACTTAAAAAGCATTCCTAAAAATGAATTTGTAACCTTCTATAATAAGCCCCAAACCACATTAACCCCGAACAAGGTGTATAACGAAGAAAAGTTGGTTAATAGTCTTGGTATGAAGTATAAGAGAATTCCAGTTACCGATGGTAGTATTCCTACAAATGAGGCAGTAGATTACTTCGTTAAAGAAATAAATTCACTTTCTAAAGATAAATGGATTCATTTTCACTGTAAAGAAGGGATAGGCAGAACCACAACATTTATGATAATGTTCGATTCCATGAAAAACTATAAAGATGTTAAACTTGAAGATATCATAAAGAGACAAATACTTCTCTCTGGAATTTCAACTGAAAGTATTCAGCACTTTTATACAGAAAGACGTATAAACTTTCTAACTACCTTTTATGAATATTGCACTGAAAATGGAGATAAATATAAAATTAAATTTTCAGATTGGGCAAAGGAAAAAGGGTATTAATATTATGAAAAGTAAAAGAACATTAATAGTATTAGTTATATTAATTTTAATGAATTCAACTTCGGTTTTAGCTTATTCAAATAATCCAAAATATTATATGAAAAATCCTAAAAAACCAAAATATCTTTATGTATTATCTCAAAATGATATGACAGAAGCTGAGCAAGTTATGATTTCAACTTTGCAAGGATTAATTTCAACTCGTTCTGCAAGTCAAATATATACAATTAACTCCAATCAACCAGACTATAAAATATGGTTAGATGACTTGAAAAACTATTATAAAATTGATTACGAACTAGTTGCTAACCCCTGGAGTATGTTGGATGTCTTTAAAGACTATATCAAAGGATATGTTCTATATACTAAGGCAACTCCATCTGACCCTTCAATTAATAACGCTTGCACTTTGGCTTCTTTAAAATCCTCTTTAGCCATAGATGAATCTATAGAGGATAAAGTTAAAGACATGGGAATAACAACAGTTGCTGGTGATTGTAGAAATACAGATAAGTTTTGGGCATATGATAACCTATGGAATAAGCTAAGAAACCATTCCTTGGTTATAGAATTATCACCTGCACATTCTAGTGCTCTAAGAGATTATGCAATTATGACAAAATCTTTAGTCTTCTATGAAGATGATGTTAATGATTTTAAACTTAGAGAAAAAGTTTTTGGTTCCATGAATTCTAATTCTGTATGTCTTGGGTGGGGACCAGATGAGTTTAAAAACGTAAATATCGCTTCAAAATATGGGGTTGGAATGGTTGCTGCGGATTGGTCCTATAATTTGTCTGTACTTAGTTCATTTCCATCTAATCCATTAAATCAGAAAAATCAAGCAATTCCTACTGATGCGAATGCTCATTATGTGACTTTTATAATGTCTGATGGAGATAATCAACAATGGAATTTAGGAAGCAATTTTAATTCAGACAAATGGTATGGATCAAAGTTTAGAGGGGATTTTAATATGGGCTGGAGTATGACTCCTTCTTTATATTACCTCGCCCCTACAGTTCTAAATAAATATTATAGTTCATCAACTAGTTTAGACAATTTCATCGTCTCTCCTTCTGGGAATTCATACATTTATCCAAGTAAATTTCCTACTAAAGCATTGGATAAATATTTAGAGGATTTAAATTTCTATATGGGAAAAGTTGATGAAAAGTATTTAGCTGTAATTGACGATTGCTCCTTCTACAATACTAACTTATGGGATAAATTCACCGTAGAACCTAATATTGAAGGGGTCTTTTATTTAAATTACTCTAAACATGATGATTATAAAGGGAAAATTCTATGGTCAAATGATAAACCTATAGTATCCTGTAGAAATTTACTATGGGGAGATCTTGAAGATGAGGATGAATTAGTTAACTCTATTAAAAACTCCGTAAAAAATGGTGAAATAGATATAAAAAATGAAAGTGCCTACTCATTTGTATATGTTCACGCCTGGAGTAAAGATATGAATGATATAAGTAGTGTTGTTAACAGTCTTAATAATATTCCTAATGTACGTATTGTAACCCCTGACTTATTTATGAAATTAATTAAACAAAATATATTGCAAAGTAAAAAGAACAGTAATAACTGTTCTTTTTACTTTATACTTCCTGCTGTTATAGATTTTATAATATGTTTTTGCGCAAGGAAGTAGAAAATTATTACTGGTATAATGACTAGAATAAGCCCAGCTAATGCTAAATTCCACTGTTTTGTATATTCTCCAAAGAAAAAGAATGTTTTAAGTGGTATGGTAAGAGTGTTTGGCTTATTTATAACTAGTGAAGGAAGTAAGTAATCATTCCATATCCATACAGTATTTAAAATTGCAACAGTTATTGTCATTGGCTTTAATAATGGAAAAATTATATACCAAAAAGTCTTAAATTTATTACATCCATCAATTGTAGCCGCCTCATCTAATTCTTTAGGAATACTTTTTAGGAATCCATGATACAAGAATATTGATAATGATGAGCCAAAGCCAACATACATGAATATTATTCCACCAACATTGAGGAAATGTATCTTTCCCATAACCCTTATTAGTGGAAGCATTACCGCTTGAAAAGGAATTATCATAGATGCAATAAATAATGTAAAAATAAATCCGCTTAACTTACTTTTTGTTCTTTCGAGCATCCATGCAGCCATTGATGAAAATAATACAATTAAAACAACACTTACAATTGTTATAAATAGTGAATGAGCTAAAGATGATAAAAAGTCTAATCTATGAAATGCTTCTTTAAAATTATCAAATGTTACTTCATGTGGAATGGATAATGTATTCTCAAACAATTGCTTTTTTGATTTAAAGGCATTGATAATTATAATATAAAATGGTGATAAAAATAGCACTCCTATTAAGCAACTAAATATTGTTATAAGAATATAGGAAATACGTAGCTTCTTCTTTACTTTCATTACATCTCCACCTCACTTCTCTTTGAAAAGTATAATTGAATTAATGATACTCCTCCAACTATAACAAAGAATATAACTGCTTTTGCTTGAGCGATTCCCATTAAGTTAAATTGAAAAGCAGTATTAAATATGTTCATAGCTAACATTTCAGTTGCTTTAGCAGGTCCCCCTGCTGTTAAAGATAGGTTTTGGTCATAAAGCTTAAATGAATTTGCTAATGTTAAAAAAACACTTACAGTAAAAGCTGGTCTTACTAATGGAATAATTATATTTTTTACCTTTTGCCATAAATTAGCTCCATCAATTTCTGCTG
This sequence comes from Clostridium sp. 'White wine YQ', assembly GCF_028728205.1. NCBI lineage: Bacteria > Bacillati > Bacillota > Clostridia > Eubacteriales > Clostridiaceae > Clostridium > Clostridium sp. 'White wine YQ'. Next base: position 609,708 of record NZ_JAQYUU010000001.1, on the reverse strand, counting down.
CTTCTAATAATTCAGCTGGTATATTTTGAAGTGAAGCTATATAAATAACCATTAAGTATCCAGCCATTTGCCATGCCATTAATATAACTAGCCCATACAAACCAGTCTTTCCATCAGATAGCCAACCTAGGAGCCACTGTTGTCCGAAAACTTTTCCAATACCTGAAAAAACTTGGGTAAAAATAAATTGCCATATAAATCCTAAAATTAATCCACCAATTAAATTTGGCATAAAAAATACTGTTCTAAGTATATTACATATTTTAGATTCTCTTGTCACTAATAATGCAAGTCCAAATCCTAGTGCATTTAATACTATAATTGATAAAACAGTGAATTTAAAAGTAAACCAAAAGGATTGCTTAAATGTTGGATCTTTAAATACATCTACATAATTTTGTATTCCAATTAACTTTACATCTGAATTTATTCCATTCCAATCTGTAAAGGAATAATATATCCCAATAACTAACGGAATTAATTGAACTACTATATACGCCAAAAGAATTGGTCCAACAAAACCCCAAAATGAAAAATTCCGTTTTCTCATTTTATCACCCCTTTTTAGAACTATTTATTTAAATAATCCTGGATATCCTTATAGGAAGTCCAGGATTATTAATTTTTAATGTATTTCTCTATTTTCTGGCATTTTGCCATTCAGTTTTAGCATTGTTCACCAATGTATCCCAGTTAATTTCTCCTGAAATATATTTTTGAATGTCAGCTCCTAACTTATTTTGTCCCCATCCTGTTGGATATCCCATAAATACCCAAGGCATAGTCTTTCCATCTTTTGAATAGCTAATTATGTCTTTTGCTAATGGATCTGCTGGCTGTAAATTATCTGAATCATATCCCTTAAGTGCAGGTATGAATTTAAAATCATGTACTATCATGTCTTTACCCTTATCAGAGGTATATAGCCAATTTAAGAAATCTTTAGCTGCTTTTTTAGTTGCATCATCCTTACTACTATTTACTGACCAGTACATTGGTACACCAACAGGAATTGCTCCTTCTTTAACACCATCTATAGGCATAGGTAATATTCCTACATTTTGTGCTAAATCCTTATCAACACCGTCAATACTTCCATAAACCCAGTTTCCTTGTTGAATAATTGCAACTTTTCCTAATGAGAATTTTTGTTCAACTTGAGTTGAATAATCTACACTATTAATAGATTTATTTGTTCCATCAGGTTTAAATGCATACTTAATTTGTAAATCTAATAATTTTTTCATTCCATCGTTGTATTTAAAATCTATAGTTTTAGAATTAAATGCTGCTACTCCATCCTTAAATTCATTTGAAAATGCAACATTTGATAAATGTAATCCTGTTACCCAAGTTTCTTTTCCTGGTAGAGCAAATACAGATTCTAATCCTAAGTCTCCTTTTTTAGAATCTAAAGTTTGAACTGCCTTTTCTAAATCTGCATAAGTTTTTATTGATGCTGGATCTATTCCTGCCTTCTTAAATACATTTTTGTTATATATAAGTCCGTATCCTTCTAAGTCAAAAGGCATTCCTAGAATCTTACCATCCATTGTAACTGCACCTAATGTTCCATCATAAGCTTGTGAAACCCAAGGTTCTTTAGATAAATCTTCTAGCTTGTCTTTCCAGTCAAGAGCATCCTGAGGCCCTCCAATATTATAAATTGCTGGCTCTTCACCAGATGCGAATTTTGATTTCAACGCTGCACCATAATCTTGTCCACCACCAACGGTTTGAACGTTAATGGTAACGTTTTTATTTTCATCCATATAAGTTTTGGCTGCTTTTTCAAGGGCATCTTTTGCTTCAACCTTAAATTGAAATATGTCTAAAGTGACCTTTTTATCATTAGTAGTTTGAGAACTACCGCAACCAACAAGTATTCCCATAGAAACAGTAAGAGTACACGCCATAGCTAAAAGCTTTTTTATTTTTTTCATGATATCCCCCATTTACTAATTATTAGTTGATGCAAACGCTTGCACAACTTTAATTTAATTATATCCCCCTTGCCAATGTTTGTCAATTAAGATTAAGGTTATTTTTAGAATTTTTCTATCTATGCTAATTAAAATCCTCATATAATAATTATATTAATAAGTTTTTATTATATTCTTTCTTTATATTTTCATTCTTAATGAGCAAGATTTACGCAAGCGATTGCATTTATATAAATGTAATACTTTAATAAAATATAAAACGCTATATATCAGCGTATTTACTAATATATAGCGTCATCATTTCATTATTACTTATTATATATTTTATTCACTATTTCTGTTCTGGATTCACCTAGAACATTTGAAATCTGTAATGCGATTATTCCATTTTTATATACTCTTTCTCCATTTGCATTAATTACTTTAGTTAACTTTTGTTCTAGCTGATCATAAGTTACTAAATCCTCCAAATATGCATCTACAGAATCCTTTATAACTGTTGCTAATTCTTTTGGGTTCTTATAAACTGCTCTCATTATGTACTCCTTTTAACAATATCTTTTTATTATATTTTTAACATATTTATAATATTATAATATGCTTTTCGTTATCTTTCTATATTCATTTACAAAATTCTTTAAAAATATTTATATATAAAAGCTACTTTTTTACCCGTTACCTTTTATTTCTATTTGTGTTAATATTATTATATTGAATATAGGAGGTAACTTTATGAAAGTATTAAAGAAATGTTTCATTTATTGTTTCTTAGCAATAATACCAATTTTTATTATTGGTTGTTCAAAAACAGAAACACCTACTGATGCATTTAATAAGTTTAGTGATAATCTAAATAATAAAAATTATAAAGCATTATATGCCATGTTAGATGATTCTTCTAAAGAATATATAAATGAAAAAGATTTTATAGACAAGTATACCAGCATTTATAGTAGTTTAGACGCTTCAGATATAAAATTAGACGCTAAGGATTTATCTGAGTCTAATAAGAGTAAGTCATCTGAGTTAGACATTCCTTTTTCCCTTTCAATGAATAGTAGTTTCGGAAAGCTTGATATTTCTGATTATACTCTTAGTTTAATAAAAACTAAGGACAAAGAGAATCCATGGAAAATTAAGTGGAGTGAAAAATTACTATTCCCTCAGATGGAAAAAGGGGAAAAAATCAAAATACAAAGAATCCCTGCTAAAAGAGGCGAATTGACAGATAGAAACAATGTAAAGCTTGCATTCAATGGAAGTGTAGCTTCATTAGGAATACATCCTAGAAAATTTATCCCAAGTAAAGATTCTAGTGTACAAGCACTAGCTTCAATATTAGATTTAACCCCAGATTTTATATCAAGTAAACTAAAGGGTGCTGAAGATAAATTAGATGAATTTATACCATTAGTAAATGTATCTTTAAGCGATAAAGATAAGCTACAAAAGGCTATAGAAATTCCTGGAGTTAAATACATGGAGATTCCTTCAAGAGTATATACTGGAGGGGAAGCAATTGGCTCATTAGTTGGCTATGTTGCTCCTATTACTGCTGAAGAACTTGAGAAAAATCAGGGGAAAGGATATGGTAGTTCAAGTGTCATTGGAAAAGCTGGATTAGAGCAGGTTTTTGAACCTCGACTTAAAGGTGAAGATGGACTTAAGCTATATCTTACAAGAAAAGTTGATAATAAGGATACTGAGATTATCATAGTAAAAAAAGATTCAACCCCTGGCGAAAACATAAAGCTCTCCATCGACTTAGCATTGCAACAAAAAGTTTATAGTGAACTTAGTGGTCAAAAAGGGGCCTGCTCATCTATAAACCCTAAAACTGGGGAGGTTCTCTCATTAGTAAGTTCCCCTTCCTATGATCCAAATATATTTACAACTTATAAAACTGAAACAATAAAAAAGCAATGGGATACAGCTTGGAGTGATATATCAAATAATAGATTCAATAATACTTATGCACCTGGCTCAATCTTCAAATTTGTCACCGCTGCAATAGGTTTAGATACTGGTGTAATAAATCCAGAGGAGACTTTAGATATAAAGGGTACTGAATGGCAAAAAGATAGCTCCTGGGGAGGCAAAAAAATAACCACTACAGTTGGTTCCGATAAGCCAATCAACCTTAGAGATGCTCTTATCAGCTCCAACAATATATATTTTGCACAGCAGGCATTGAAAATTAAAGCTGACAAATTTATTGAAGGTGCTAAAGCATTTGGGATAGGAGAGGAAATTCCTTTTTCATATCCTATTTCAAAAAACCAAATTTCTAATGATAATACAATAAAAAGTGAAGAACTTTTAGCTGATACTGGTTATGGACAAGGAGAACTCTTAATATCTCCTCTTCAAGCTTCACTTATTTATAGTTCCGTAGTAAATGATGGTAACATTATGACTCCTATTCTAGAGTTAAGTGATAAAGCTCCTCAAAAGATTTGGAAAGAAAATGCTATCAAAAAAGAAAATATAAATATTTTAAAAGAAGACTTAATTGCAGTCGTAAATAGCCCTACTGCTACAGCAAATCTTGCAAAAATAGATGGAGCAAATATAGGAGGGAAAACTGGAACTGCTGAAATTAAAAAGACTCAAGATGATGCAAATGGAACAGAAAATTCTTGGTTTGTAGGAATGAATATGGACAACCCAAAACTTGTTGTGGCTATGATGATGGAAGATACAAAATCCATAGGTGGAACTAAATATCTTGTACCTAAAGTAAAAAATGTACTTAGTTACTCTATGGGATCAAAATAATAATCTTATACCACTTAATAAAAATAACCCTAAAAATTTTTAGGGTTATTTTTTTCAACTCTATTACCTATTTCTTTATTACTTTCCCTATAACATTTTTTTATAAGCTCTTCTCTATTAGGTTCTATTCCTAATAAAGTATCAATTGTAACTTGATTTCTTGTACTAAAATACTTTTCTAGCATTTTTTCTTCTAATTCTTCTTGAGTAGCTAATGAATAGTCATGTAATATGTGTTTTAGATTAAAACCGTTATTAATTAACGCTCTTCCAAGCAAAATTGATCTATGACAGTTAATAGGATCCTGCATAGCTCCCATAAGCACTATTCTATATCCTTTTTCACATCCAAGTTTTAACCTTTCAATTCCAGATAAGAAATCTTTATCTTCTACTACTTTCTCAAAATCTGCATATCCTTCCTTCGTATATAAATCTCTATTTTCCCGTTGAGCTGCAAATTCTTTCCCCATGTATATATACATAAAACCTCTATTTAATAAAGTATTCCTTATAGTTTCTTTATTAAATTGAACATTATATTTTGAGTAAGGAGTCCCCCTTATATCAACTACACAATTTATCTTATAATAATTTAACATATCAATTAGTCTCTCAACTGAATAATTTGAATGACCTATTGTATATATATCCATGAACTAGAACTCCTTTTTTATATCAATTATTATTTCGTTACATACTTCACTAACTATTTCACCATATTTATGTAAAAAGTATTAACTGAACTTTCTTATATCTTATTCTATCCCATATTGTCCATGCTTCTCTATCTTTTCTTTAGATTTTCTTGATACATGTAACTTTTTATTTGCATATATACCTGCATAAAACACCTCAGAGATATCTTGAACATCTTGTTGTTTCAATTCATCCCTAACCCATTTAACTTTTTTATTTTTATACTTTTAATACTAAGTAATGCTGTTATTACAGTTAAAATGGTTATAGCTATCAGTGCTATTAGTGATGTTTATGATATATATACTGAATCTACCATTGTGTTTGCTACTAAAGTTCCCATTGATATACCCACTACAAAATCAAAGAATGTCATTTGTGATATAAGTTTTCTACCCATAATTCTAGTTAAAAATAATGCTAAAACATACATACCAATTGATTTGATTAAAGTGATAATTGCAAGCTTTCCCATTAAATCAGCCTCCTGCTAATAATTCTGTTAAAATCTCTTGCTTTATACTATCTATAAACTTTTTTTTGCAGTTAAAATTCTTGTAACTGCATCATTTATTCTACTTTCGGAAATTTCACCAGCTTGAACTTTCTCCTTAATAAACCTAACTAATTCTTCATAATCCTTTTCATTTTCACCCGGAACCACTGCCACAGGCATTAAAATAATATCTGCACCTGCATTTATAGCTTGCACTACAGCTGATTTAATTTCATAGTTTTGTGTTATTGCCTTCATATCAAACGCATCTGTTATGACCACTCCTTTAAAGCCCATTTTTTCTTTCAATAGTGAAGTCATCATCTTTTTAGATAAGCTTGCAGGAGTTTTATCATCATCTAATGCAGGCACAATTATATGTCCCACCATAATCATATCAACATTATTTTCTATTGCTTTTTTAAAAGGGTATAATTCAACATTTTCAATTCTCTGTAAAGGTTGATTTACCTTCACTAACTCCTTATGGGAATCACCAGTTGTATCTCCATGCCCCGGAAAATGTTTTGCTGTTGCTAATATTCCATGAGAATGTAATCCTTCCATGAATTTAACACCAAATTCACCTACAATCTTTGGGTCATTACTAAATGCTCTGTCCCCAATTATTGGATTATTAGGATTGGTGTCCACATCCATTACTGGTGCAAAATCTAAATTTAGTCCTAAAGATTTTAAATCACCACCAATGATTCTAGCTGCTTTATATGCATTGTTTGGATCTTTAGTATTTCCTATTTCTCTTGCAGTCATCGTTTTGTTTTCAGTTGGTATTTTACTAATTCTCCCACCCTCTTGGTCTGTTGCAATAAAAAATTTATTTACTTTGCTTAAATTTTGAATATCTTTAGTTAGCTTTTCAGTCTGTAATTTATCTATCATATTAAACTTAAATAATATAACTCCTGCTAACTGATGTTTGCTTAAAAAACTTTTGGTTGCTTCATTCATCTCTGTAAACTTTACCCTGCCACCGTCTTTAACCACTTCATCAATTGAAAGCATAATCATCTGATCTATCTTTTCTTCTAGTGACATTTTGTTAAGTTTCATTTGAATATCATCTGAATAAGGACTTACCTTTTCCTTTTTAGTTATGTTACATGCAACTAAAAAAACTACAAGTATACATGATATTAATATTGATATATTTTTTTTCATATATTCACTCCCTAATTTACTATTTTTAATTAGGTTATGTAGTTTTATAGCATATATGCAATTGCTTCTTTTTATTTAAATTTTCATTCTTATATTCATGTCCACTATATAAAAAAGGTAAATTTTATTTCATAATAAAATTTACCTTTAACAGTAATATTAATATTTAAACCTATAAATCTCTGGTTTGTTCTTTCAACCATTCTCTTTCCTCTTGAGTTAATTTAGGAGCTAGCTTTAAATAAATATCCTTATGATAATTATTTAACCATTTAATTTCATTTTCTGTAAGCATCTCCTTATCTATTCCATCTAAATCTATAGGACAATAAGTAACTGATTCAAACCTCATAAATTGTCCAAATTCGGTTTTAGCATCTTCACATACTACCATCATATTTTCTGTTCTAATACCATGCTTTCCTTCTTTATATACTCCTGGTTCATTGGTGATTATCATACCCTTTTCTAACTTAATTCCATTAGGTACTTGGCTTATTCTTTGTGGTCCCTCGTGAACATTTAAAAAAAATCCAACACCATGTCCTGTTCCGCACTTATAATCTAACCCCTGCTCCCAGATAGGTTGTCTTGCTAAAATATCTAAGTTAGATCCAGTAGCTCCATATAAAAACTTTGCAGTGCTTAGTCCAATATGTCCCTTTAACACTAGTGTAAAATCCTTTTTTTCCTCTTCAGTAAGTTCACCCAATACTATAGTTCTAGTGGTATCAGTTGTACCATTAAAATATTGTCCACCTGAATCTACTAAAAAAAGTCCTTCATTCTTCAAGTTATATTGTATTTCAGTATTTGCTTTATAATGCATCATTGCTGCATGATCCTTGTATCCAGCTATAGTGTCAAAACTAGGTCCTACAAATAATTCTTGCTCACTTCTAAATTCCTGTAACTTTTTATCAGCACTCATCTCTGTAATTACTTCTGTACCTACATTTTCTTTTAGCCATTTTATGAACCTTACCATGGCTACTCCGTCATTTATTTCACATTCTCTTAAGCTTTCTATTTCTGTTTCATTTTTGATAGATTTAAGATTAGTAGTAATATTTATAGCATCAATTTTCTTAGCTTGTTCGTTTATTGAATAGTATAAGCTTGCATTTACTTTATCTCCATCTAGAATTATACTATCTTCTGCTTTTAATTTCTTTAAAGCCTTCTCTATTTCGTAATAGTCACATAACTCTATTCCATCAGATTCAAGTTCTAACTTAACTTCATTTGGTACCTTTTGTAAATTTATAAATAAATAGCATTCTTCCATTGATATTAAAATGTTTGAAAGAACTACTGGATTATTTGGCACATCATTTCCCCTGATATTTAAAAGCCATGCTATATCGTCTAATGAACTTAATAGGTGATAATTTGCTCCCATTGCTTTCATAGAGTTTCTTACTAGTGCTAATTTTGCGTTTCTGGATTTACCAGCATATTTTACATCATGGATAAATATCTTTTCCTTAGGGATTTCAGGTCTATCTTTCCATAATTCATCTATTAAGTCTAAATCAATTTTTAAGGATATTTTCTTATCATTAAATTCTTTTTCCATAGCTTTAACCATATTTATTGAAAAAACTCTACCATCAAATCCAATCATATCATTTTCTTTTAATGTCTCCTTGAGCCATTCTGTGTATGAAGGCACACCAGGATCTACCATCCTAAATAATCTTATGCCTGTGTCTTTCAATTCATTTTCAGCCTGAATATAATACCTGCCATCTGTCCATAGACCTGCATCCTCTAATGTAATCACTATTGTTCCTGCAGAACCAGTAAATCCAGATATCCACTGTCTACACTTAAAATACTCAGCTACATATTCGCTTTGGTGCGCATCATAACTTGGAACTATGTATGCTTGTACATTGTTCTCTTTCATTAATTCTCTTAGTCGTTTTATTTTGTCCCTTACATTCATAATTAAATGACCTACTTTCTTTTGCATTTTCTATAACCATTATATACCTAAAATCTTTCGATAAAAAATGTATTAATGAAATTCTTTGCTCCAACTTGCCATCAAAGATCTGATAGATGCTTTTTTCTAGGGAATTATCAATTTCCTTTATGTGCTAGATGCACAGGAATGACTTTAGGATATATTTTATCTATATTTACACTTATTAAAATTGGTAGTATTCCTATTAGTATAGTTCTTTTAGCAATAATGTTTTTAGATTGGTTAATTCAATTTTTAGGACTATTAAATTCAACAGATACTAGAAGACTGATAACTGGCATCCTAGGGGGATATGCCGTAGTAGGATCTTATTTAATCTAATTAGTTATTTCATGAAACTTTTATTTAAATAATAAGGATGTTTCAAATCAAAGTTGAAACATCCTTTTACTTTTATGTATTAATTATTTTTACAATACTCTTCAATGGTTTCTGCTACTATCTTAGCCTGTACAACAGCTTCAACTACAGTTTTAGCTCCCGTAACTACATCTCCTGAAGCAAAAGTACCCTTTTTAGTTGTATTTCCCCTATCATCAGTGATAAGAAGACCATGTCTATTGGTATCTAGTTGTTTTGTCGTAGACACTATATTTGTTCTAGGGCTTTGACTTACTGCAATAATTGTTGAGTCACATTCAAAGAATTCTTCTTTTCCTTCAATGATCTTAGTTTTTACTTTTCCTGTTTCTTCATCAATTACATTTTCAGTAGGTGCTAACTTAACGCCATGCTCTGTTATTTCAATTGGAGCTTTAAATATGTTAAACTCTATTCCATCTTCCTTTGCTTCATGTATCTCTTGATTTGTAGCTGGCATGTCTTCAAAGCCTTTTCTATAAAGTATAGTTACATTTTTAGCTCCATTTCTCTTTGCACTTCTTGCTGCATCCATCGCAACATTTCCTGCTCCTATTACAGCTACTCTATCTCCTAATCTATACACACTACTAGATTTTAAATAATCAATAGCGTAATGTACATTACCTAAAGTTTCTCCTTTAATATTCAAAGTTTTAGGATTCCATACTCCTGTTCCGATAAATACAGCTTTATAGCCATCTTCATGTAGTCTATCAATATTTATTACTGGTCCGATTGTTGTATTAGGTCTTATTCTCACACCAAGTTCTATAAGCTTTTCCTCATATAAATCAATTATTCTTTTTGGCAATCTATATTCTGGAATACCATATCTTAATACTCCTCCAATTTTATCATGAGCATCAAAAATTGTGATATTATAGCCTTTTTGTGCTAATATAAAGGCTATGGTTATTCCTGCTGGTCCACCACCTACTATAGCAATTCTATCTTTATCCTTTGGAATATTTTCAAATTTAATTTCCTCAAGATACTTGGTTGAAATTTCATCTTCTATGTCATGGAATCTAATTGGTTCCCCTTTAATTCCTCTTATACAATTTCCTTTACATTGATCTTCATGAATACAAACTAAGGAACATACAACTGAAAGAGGGTTATTGTTAAACAATATTTCTCCTGCTTCCTTTAGTTTCCCTTCTCTATAAAGTGAGATAATTTGTGGAATTGGTGTACTTATTGGACAATTCTCTTTACACTTTGGATTTTTACACATTATACATCTATTAGCTTCATCTAATAATAATCTTTCTATCTTATCATTCGCCATTTTATATCTCCTAATTTTTCTTTAGACTTTTAATCTATTATTACTTACTTTCATTTTGCTGAACTATTTTTCCCCAATCAAAAAGTGCAACTATTATTGGTTTTATTGACATACCAAATTCAGTTAATTCATATTCAACCTTAGGTGGAACTTCAGCATAAACAGTTCTCTTAACTATATTATCATTTTCAAGTTCTCTTAATTGAAGAGTTAACATCCTATGAGTTATTCTAGGCATTTCTCGTCTTAATTCATTAAATCTTTTTTTACCGTTAAGTAACCTGTAAATTATTATCCCTTTCCACTTACCACCAATGATATTAAGGCTTGTTTCTACAGGGCATTGAATCTCTGAACATTCACTATTTTCCTTATATTCAATATTATTATTCAAATTATCACCTCAGTATAAAAAGTATACTTAAGTACCTTTTTGTATATTATATATAAGAAATGTGCATTCTTCAAGATATTTAATTTTAATATTATAATTTATTTAAATATTAACTATAATATTAAATTTAAGGGGTGACAAGATATATGTCAATTGAAAAATCAAAAATATTAGATGCCTATAACTTTAGGCATGCATGTAAAGAATTTGATGAAAACAAAAAAATATCTGATGATGATTTTAACTTCATACTTGAAACTGCAAGGTTATCTCCTAGCTCTTTTGGATTCGAACCATGGAAGCTTTTAATCGTTCAAAATAAAGATTTAAGAGATAAACTTAAACCTATTACTTGGGGAGCGCAAAGACAACTACCAACTGCAAGCCACTTTGTTATAATTCTAGCAAGAAAAAAGGATGAAATGATATATAACTCTGAATATATACATAATTTCATGGAAGATATTCAAAAGCTTCCTAACGATATCCTTACCGGGAAAACAGCTACCTTTGAAAACTTCCAGAAAAATGATTTTAATCTTCTTGAAAATGATAGGTACATTTTCGACTGGGCTTCAAAGCAAACTTATATTTTACTTGGAAATATATTAACTTCAGCTGCTTTGATAGGCATTGATTCATGTCCAATTGAAGGTTATGATATTAAAAAGGTTGAAGACTTACTTGAAAAAGAAGGGGTACTGGATAAAACTAAATTTGGTGTCTCTGTCATGGCTGCTTTCGGTTATAGAAAGAATACTCCGCGTGAAAAGACAAGACAATCAATTGATAAAATAACTGAATGGATTAAATAAACATAACAAAAAGGAGCTGTTGCATTTTTGCAGCAGCTCTTAATTTTATTTCCATAATATATTAGCTTCTTTTCTAGGTACAGTCCTTGAATACTTAACATCAGGATACCCTATTACCATACAAGTTACTATTTGTTTACCTTCAGGTAATTCAAGAAAATCTGCTATTTTACTATTTGCTTGCGATGCTCTTACAAAGAAACCACTGAAGAATGTTCCTAGTCCTAAAGCATTTGTCATTAACTCCATATTTGATGAAGCAAGTGCACCATTTACTGGTGAATCAGCTACTACAATTATTACTGCAGGTGCATTAAAGAATAACCTTTCTTTTCCATCAGGGTTAGCTTTAAATTCTTTATACATATCAACCCACATCTCAGCATATCTCTTAAATACCATTGTTTCAGGAGTTAAATTTGAAAGCATCGCTTCTCCGATATTTTTTAAACTTTCTAAAGTCAATTCTTTTAATTCTTGTAGTTTGTCCCTTACAACTATATAAGATACTCCTTGAGTATTACTTCCAGTCTGAGTGAATCTTCCTGCTTCAATAATTTTTGAAAGCTTGTCTTCTTCTACTGCTTTATCTTTAAATTGTCTTACTGTTCTTCTAAATTTAATAAAATTCATTAAGGTTTCAGGCTCTATAGTAAACTCTTCTTTATTATAGTTCTTAACCTCTTCCATATTATATTCATCTGTTGACACTGCTTCCTTTGGGCAAACAGCAATACAATGTCCACATTTAAAACAGGCTATATTTTTTATTTTTGCCTTACCATCTACAAGCTCAATATCCCTTGCAAAACAATCTTTAACGCATAAGCCACAACCTATACATTTCTCAGTATTTACATTCATCATAATAAGTTACTCCTCTTCAATCTTAAAATATATTATTTATCTTAAGATTATAATACTTTACTTTAATTTAATCCAGCTACTAAATATTGAATCTACTTTAAAGCCTCTTTTTTTATACATGTTGTAAGCTACTAAGTTCCTTTCTATAACCAAAAGTCCTATCTTATTAACCTCTTTTTTATTTAAAAAATCAATTGCTGTTTCCAAAAGCATTCTACCATAGCCTCTTCCCCTATATTCTTTGCATAACCCTATGTCAAAAGTTCCTTCTCCATTTTTTATAGTACAATCCATAAATCCTATATTAATGTTATTATAGGCTACAAGAAAATAATAATTTTCTTCATTGGCCTTTTTTAAGCACTCCATAACTCCATTAATATCTACATAGGATCCATGGGGCATATCACTAAAGGAATCATTATATACCCCTTGATATTCATGTTTATTTTCTTGTGTTAATGGTATTAAATCAAAGCATTCCGCTTTCTTATCTCTATCCTCTAAATACATCCTTATAGCTCTATAGTCTTTATGGAATCCTAGTGTCTCTAATAGTTTAAGCCTTTCTTCACTTCTCTCACCTAAATATATTTCCTTAGCTTTATATTTATTTGCTATAATAACAGCTTCTTCTATTAAACTTTTTATGATCATCTCTTTGTTATTCGAGGTATCATCTATATCTAGGAAATGTATATAAGTAGTTCCTAGCTGATTTGCTACTTCTAGAACTATATTAACTTTTCCCAAGACTTTTCCACTTTCAAAGTAGAATAATGTCCCATTTCCATAGTCATACACTTTATTATTGAACATTTCATCAACTTCTTTTGATGTTTTTTTCTCTTCAATATTTCTATTTATAAAAGTATTGACTAAACTTTTTTCTCTATCGTCTAGTTTAATATAACTCTTAATCATATTGCTCCCCTATTTTTATTCCTTAACCCAGTATGAACTGCAATCATTTGATCTTTCAATAAATCCATATTCTACAAGTGCTCTCCTTAAAGTAGCATAATCCTCATTTATCCTTTTTATGATCCTATTTATCTCTTTTTCTGAATACTTCTTCCCTTTTGTAAAATTCCTTGCTATTTCTTTTAAAACTATTATTTTCTTTTTCTCTCTAGCAGGGAAATTTTTTAAGGCTCCATTATCATCGAAATAATTTTTAATTGTTTCTTTCTCTTCTTTATCAGTAATATTATATCTATCATCTATTGTAGTTGCAGTTTTATGTGCATCGCAAATGATATCATCTTCCAATTTATTAATCTTTTTACTTGTTGTCTTTGAAAGTAAATCCATCATTGCTAGGAATAATTTTGCTTGTTTTTCTTTTTCTCTTAATTTAAAGCGATGATTTCTTATAGTAGATTGTGCAACCCCAAGCTTTAATGCAATATCTTTATCTGATAAACCTTGAGCCATTAAGGTAAGCAGTTCTCTTTGAACTTCTGATACACCTGTATATGCAGAATTCATTCCTATTAGATACTTAAGCATGGATTCATGCTTTTCTTTAATATGAAGCTTAGTTGACATTCTTGCATCATAAAGCTCTGAATTTTTTTCATATATACGTCCTTTCTTAAATGACTCTTCGCAAATTATACACATATATTCATCTTCTGTTTCGATATAACCTTTTTTTACTTCCTCTATATTTGCACTCCAAAATAATTCATTTGATTTAGTATCCACAATTTTCATCCTCCTAGATTCTAAATATTTCCTTTATTATATTATACATCAAATTTTACATTTGTCTATATATTAATAAACATTTTTAGTTTTAGTTTGTTATTATTTAAGGGACGGTTCTTAACTTTTTAAAAAGTTTAGAACCGTCCCCAAAAATTCATTTACTTTGCATATATAACCTTATGGAGAGGTGATTAACATGAATTACGATAAAATCGAAAATTTAGTTTTACTTGCAAAGTTTGGAGAGGAGCAGGCAAAAGAAGAATTAGCTGAGGAGTTTAAACCCTATATACTAAATCTTTCAAAGAAAACCTTTATAAACGGTTTCGAGTTTGAGGATATTAAAAATGAGTGTTATAGAGTCCTATTTAATTGCATAAGACTATATAATCCTGAAAAACATAGATTTGTTGCTTATGCTACAAATGGAATAAGAAATTCTATTAACTTTTTAATTAGAAGCTCTATAAGAAGAGATAAATCCGATGGACCAGAAACCTTAATACTTGACGATAATCTAGAAAACATTCTTTCCCATGACTTAGGTTTTATTGAAGATGCATTATATAAAGTAGTCTTTAGAAAGAAACTAAAGGATGCCTTAAGTAAACTCCAGTATGATGAATTAGAATTAATAGACTTTGTATTTTTTAAAAAGAAAAGTTTAATGGATTATTCAAGATACAAAAATGTCACATATAGAAAAGCTGTAACTAAAAGAAATAAAATATTAGATAAACTTAGAAGTCTTATAAGTAAAGAAGAATATCATATGTATTTAAATTAGCTAAACATATTAAAAATCATAGTAGGTGAAGAAAATTCTTCACCTACTATAATTTATTACCCTTGTATTTATTATCTTTATATCCGTATCCACCTCAAAATTAACCTTCTGATATTCCTCTTTTACGAACTCATATTCACAAATTTATCTTTACCAAGTGAGGGATATATATTCAAATAAAAAAACTACATTTGAAAATGTAGTTTTAATTTGTTTCTAGCTAAATTCTATTTTTATGTTAATAACCTAAACTTTCACCTACAATAATTACTTTTATTCTTCCTTTAATGAATTGTCCTCTTATAATCACAAAATCATTGCAGATTCTATTTGGACTTTTACAGTCAACACAATATCCAATTTTAGTGCATGGTGTATCTTTATTCAAACGTTTGGCATCTATTGGTGCTGAATATTGTCTTACTCTTTTTTCAGCTGCCTCTATATCTTTAACAATTTTATTAATCCCTACTACAATAATTACTTGATTGGGCCCATAGAGCATTGGAGCAACCCTGCTTCCATTGCCATCTATATTATATAATTCTCCATTTTCAGTAATTGCATTTGTGCTGGAAACAAAACTATCTGCTCCAAAATTCTTAATATAAATTTCCCTTTTATTTTCTTTGGTTAGGTCTTCTTTATATTTATCAAAAAAATTATAATCCCCATTTCTTAATAAATCTAATACTCCTGTTTCTGAAAGCGTCAGTGAATCTCCTACACCTACGTTAGAACCAATAGATATGAATTCCTTTACTTTATTAATTAATTCATATCTATCTTTTACGAAATAACCTTCCATATTACGATTATTTAAATTATTTATTGTTCTCTCTACTTGTTTTTCAATATACCAAGAAATATTATTATCCATGTATCCTCCATTTATAGTTATAGAAAAGACCACTTTAGTAAGTGGTCTTTAATTCACGTATTCTTTGTCTTTGTCTAAAATATGTTCTTTTATCCATTGTACCATAAAATCTAGTATTTCAGTAATATATTTATCCTGATTGCTATCTATTTTACTTAAATCAACACTGCTTATTTTATCTATAAAATAATCGTGCTCCATTTTATGTGTGAATAATTTTTTGTATCCAATGCTTTTTAAATAGTCCTCTTCAGCAGAGAAGTGAAATTGTGCATAATCTTTTAATTCATGAATTATATCCATAATCCTATCGTACTTATCTAAATATAAATCATTTTTTAAAAGATCATAACCTTTATTAGCAATATCAAAAAGTTTTTTATGTTCCCCATCTATTTTTTCTATTCCTACTTCATATTCTTTTTTCCATTCAAACATTCGTTAATCCCCTCCCAAAATATTACTTTTAATTATCATATAATATCAATTTATAAATAGTTTTTCTGTGATAATCATCACAGATTACTATTTTATCTTAATTTCTTAATATCTCAGTTAAAGTATAAATACTCTGTGCTTTGTGAATATTAATTATTATAAAAATTAAATTGATAACGAGGAGATTTTATGTATGCAAATTGAGAAAATAGCTAATAAAATAGAATATAGTGACGACTCTTTTACTAAAAGAGTTCTTTTCAAAGAAGATAAAATTTTAAATTTTGTTTTAAATTTTAGGCCAGGTCAAGGAGTTCCTCCTCATAATCATGAACAAAGTGATTTACTAGTACATGTACTAATTGGGAATGGAGAATTAACTGTGGATGGAGTTACTAATAATATTACTCAGGGTGATGTTATTCATTGCACTGGAAAAGAAGTTTTCAGCATAAAGAATACTGGTAAAGAAGACATGTCTCTCTTTATTATATTGGCACCAAATCCACATTCACTTTATTCTAAAGAGGTATAATAAAAGAATCTTGAAATATCAAGATTCTTTTTTATCTTGTTTCTTATCCTTTTCATTCTTGTAAGATAAAACAAATGCAATAGCAATTCCCATCGCAACCCAGGGGAATGCAGCCCTAGCAAACTCAGCCATACTACTTTTCTCCTTTCTAACTATTTTATATTTTGTTTACTCATATAACGCTCTTTGTTTTTTTAATTTATTTAAATTCTTATATTGTTTTAATGTTAGTGGACTTACTAAAATAGCTATGATTAAATTAATCAAACTACAAAATAGATTAATCATAAATCCTCTATCAATATAAACCACATATCCTATAATAAGGTTATATACAAAAGATGAAAAATTAAGTGCCCATAAAGTTAGAGTTAATCTGAACACCTTACTATAATGTTGAATCTTTGACTCATTATCAGAATATAAATTAGCAAGTTCGTCTTTATTCCTACTTCTAAAATAAGCCCATCTGAAATAGGTGTTTACACACTCAATTTCGTTCTCTTCCATAAAGCTTATATAATCATTACTTTCAGTACTTTGGGGTTTAGATTTTAATAGCTCAATTCTATAGGTATACTCCCCTGGTACCCCTTCCTCAAATACATATTTTCCTGGAAATGAAAAGCTTAAAAAGTTATATCCCTTAGCTGCCATTTCATTTAACCATTTTTCTTCCCTCTCATAATCCCAAAAAAGTTTTCTGATAACTTTCTTCATAATTATCCCTCCATTACCCTTCTACCATTTAATATAAGTTCTTCTAATCTTTCAATTTCATTTCTCACAATTTCTTTACCAAGGTCTGTAATAATATATTCTTTTTTCCTACTATCCACATTATTTTCTAGTATTTTAATCCACGATTTGGAAAGCATAGTATTAATAGCTCCATATAGTGTTCCGGGTCCTAGATTCACTCTATTATTACTCATTTCCTTTACTAATTGCATTATTCCATAACCATGAAGAGGCTTATTTACTGAAAGAAGTATATAGTATACGGCTTCAGTTAATGCTCCTCTTTCTGAACTTTCTGGCATTTCTCATTCCTCCATTACTACTTTTGACGATATATCCGTTACCAATATATCGGCTACCGATATTCTATATTAATATTATATCGGTAGCCGATAGTTTTTGCAACAACTTTTTGTAATTAATTTCTAAAATATTTTTTAATTAGCAATTTAAATATATAATATAAGTAAGAGCTTCATATTTTGAAAAAAATAAGATTATGTTAGACTAAGGAGGAATAATATGATAGAAATTAAAGATCTATATTTTTCTTATAATAATTTACCTCCATACATACTAAGTGATATTAACTTAACTATAAATAATGGAGAATACATTTCAATCTTAGGTGAAAATGGTTCAGGAAAAAGTACATTAATAAAACTAATTTTAAAGCTGCTATCACCAAGTAGGGGATCTATTACTATTTCAAGTAATCGAATAGGATATGTACCTCAAAAATCAGATTTTATCAATTCTGAGTTTCCTATAACAGTATACGAACTTCTTAATTCTTATAAAAAATTATTAAAATTAAAAGACATGGACATTGTCCAAACAAGCTTAGAAATGGTAAATATGCTTAATCATCAAAATTCACTTATAGGTAATCTTTCTGGAGGACAGTGTCAAAAAATATTTATTGCTAGAGCATTGATGGGAGATCCTGATTTGCTTATATTAGATGAACCCTCAACAGGTATTGATGTGACTAGTCAAGAAGAAATTTATTCAATAATTAAAAACTTAAATGAAGAAAAAAATATAACTGTGATTTCAATTGAACATAATCTTACTGCAGCTATGAAAAATTCATCACTTATATATCACATATCTGCTGGCAAAGGACACTTATGTACTCCTGAAACTTATGTTAATGAGTATTTAGGATCAAATGATAAAAAGGTTCCTATATTATAAATTTTTTAAACTTATTTATATAGGTCCAAATTAGTTTGATTTGCATAGTATATAAATGTAAAAAGTCTCTTCTATTTAAATCATAGAGAGAATTCCTTCAGCTTTTTACACTCCTTTGGCATTTTAGGAATTTAAAATAAATAGCTATCTAGCATATCCTATTTATATTTTCCTAAAAACTAAAAAGAAGCAGAGAAATCTGCTTCTTTTTTATCTAAATATTCTTCTAACTTTAAATCTATCATTTACATTTACTATCTTTATTCCTAATACATTTAAAAGTTTTTCCAAACTTTTTACCCTATTAACATATTTTATATTATTTTTATTTATAAGTTTCTCTACCATTTCTATAGTGTCTCTAATTTGGTTATGACTTAACTTGTTACCTTTTATGCATCCTGAATTTATATAAGTTAGTGTAGTCCAAATCTGCTCCTCAGTTATCTTATTTATATCCATAAGTACCCAAGTAAAATCTTTCTTTCTCTCATGTGGTGGATATGCCTCTTTAAAGAATTCAATAAAATAATTAACTGGTTTTGGATCTTTGTCTTTAACATACTTACCTAATTGTGCTTTTAATTGATTTTTTAAAAACATATTTGTATTCACTTTTATGGTATTACCCATTTTATCAATACTATCATAAATAAAATTATATGTATCTTGAATCTGGTTGCTATCAATATCATCCTTTTTTAATATCTTTGTGAGCTCAATATACTCTAATATATTTTTCTTTGAATTTAATTCTTTATTATATAGCGCTTCCCATACTTCTTTCGCACTTAGTCCTTCTAATTTAATATTTTCGTCTATCATTTGTATACCTGCCTTTTTTAGTCTATTATACCATTTAATCTTCTATTATATTATAATTTTTATAAAATGTGATTTTTTTAGGTCAGAAAATTATTCCTTTTAACGTATTTGTTTATGAGAAGCTTCTTAAAGGAGGAAAAAATGTGACTATAAATGAAACAAACTTTATTAAACAAATTAAATTAAGAAATACTAAGGCCTTAGATTTTATGGTTGATACCTATAGTAATCTAGTTTTTAAGGTTGCGCACAGTGTGCTTAATTCAAGTTTTTATGCTAACTATGTAGAGGAATGTGTAAATGATATATTCTTCTCTATATGGAATAACATTGAGAGCTTTGATGAAGAGAAAGGTGACTTTAAATATTGGATTACAGCAATCTCAAAATATAAAGCTATTGATTATAAGCGAAAGCTATATAGATTAAATACTTCTGAAGCTTTAGATGAATATGTTATGCCTGATGAAGTAAATGTAGAAAATCTACTTATTTCTAAAGAGAATAGAACAGAAATTATAGAGAGTTTAAACATTCTAAATCCTCAGGACAAGGAAATATTTATTCGCAGATATTTTCTCTACGAAGATGTTTGTGATATAGCAAAGTCTTTCGGTGTAGATAGAAATATAATTGATAAAAAGCTTTCAAGAGGTCGTAAACAGTTAAAAGCAAAACTTATGCCGTTGAAAGGAGAAGTAATTTAATGAATAATATAGATTCTAAAATGCAAGAAAAAGATATTTTCAAGTTATTTAATGAAGTAAAAATAGATGAAAAGGAATTTGAGGAATTTGAAATGGATGTTCAAACTCTTCAAAAAGAAAGAATAAAGAAAAATCTTAAAAAGAAAATAAAAGAAAATAAATTTCATAAGCCTCTTAAATATGTATCTGCAGCTGCAGCTATAGCCATAGTCTCACTAATAGGTATTGAAACAGCAACTCCTGCCTTTGCAGAAAAAATTCCTGCTTTAAATTATATTGTTCAGTCGATTAATGATAGATTTGACAATCACGGAGAATATATTAAATATACTCAAATGGTTAATAAAACTGTCTCAAATAATGGAATAGACTTTACTATCAATGAGGTGTTAGCTGATAATTCTAAATTTGCCATAACCTATACAATAAAAAGTGATAAAAAAATCAAAGATTTAGAAACCTTTGGACTTAGTAAATTTCTAAAGGTTAATGGTACTCAAAATGGTTCCACTGGCAGCATAATGGGTTATTACGTTGATGATTACACTTATGTAGCAAATGAAGATATTCATACGGCTTTACCACAGGATTCTAAGATGTTTAATGTAAACTTAAATATAGATGATATCATGGGAAACAAAGGAACTTGGAACTTTGCATTTGGAGTATCAAAAGAGGAACTAACAAAAAGCAGCATAGTATTTAATCCTACAAACAAAATTTCTTTTCCAGACGGAACAAATGTTAATGTAGATAAGGTAGTATTTTCACCAATAGATACATCAATTTTTGTAAACGGAACTTTTAAAAATTATGAAAGACGTAATACCTTTAGTGAATGGAACTATGGTAGCTGGATAGTATACGATGACAAAGGAAATGAACTTAGCTGGACAGGTGGAGGTTCTCAATCAAACTTAAATTCTAAAACCTTCACTGGAGAATTTAACTTTAAGAACATGAAGGAAATTCCTAAGTACTTAACCGTTATTCCATGTAATATCCTATCTACTGGAGGTGGTGAAACTCATATAGTTAATGGAAAGGAAGTAACTACCCCTATAGAAGGTTATAAAACCAAAGAAATATCTAAAGTTATGGATGATACATTCCCAATAGAACTTGTTCAAGGAAACATTGGTAAGATAGTTATTAGCGAGGTAAAAACAGAAAATAGCATTACAATTATAAGATTTACTGCTACAGGTAAGGCACCATTTACTCAAGCCAATGAAGTACATGTAAAAGATGAGGCTGGCAATATTTTATCCCCTAAACTCCCTGCACTTCATAGGGATGAAAAGAACCCTAATGAATTTACTATTAGCTATCCCGCTTTTGATAAAAATAAGAACTATACCATCTATACATCTGATCTAAGTAATTATGAATTTAGAGATGATTTAAAATTCAATATCGAGCTTAACAAATAATAAACTAAAAGCCATCCTTGTATATATGGATGGCTTTTAAACTATTCAATATTATTTTTTCCTTTAATATTATTGGCAACTATCTTTTTAAATGCTTCCGTCTCATCTTCATCACCAAAAAAATTCTTAGGTATTAATATTGTTTTTACCTTAGGAATATTTAAAATGTATAAATCCTTATGATTTGTTGCTTCAGTAATATCTTTCCAATAATAGATGTCCCCGCCTCTTTCAGACTGAACATGTACACCCTTTTTATTTATTGTATATACGAAATCATTATTAAGTGCTGTATCTTTCTTAAAAGTCTTTTTAATTCTTTGTCTTGTAGCAATATATAAAGCTAAATACACTACTAAGGTTCCAAACACCCCTGCTATTAATACAAAAGGAATTCCATATCTTTTGTAAAAGATTATTCCATATACACCTAAAAATAATAGATATACAACTATAAGCATCTGCTTTGATAATCTTCCCATGTAATATGAAGTGAGCTTTTTATAGTCCTCCAGTGTTAGTTTACCTTTAACTTTAACTTCTTTTTTTGAATCCAAGCTATCTACTCCCCTTATCATCCTTTGTTATTTTCTTAACATAATTTTATCATAAAAACCTTTTCACTTAAATATTTTTATTATTTTATAGCATCATCATAAAACTTTACAATTTCTTTCATAAGATCCATATCTATTTTTACATTAGTGCTTAAATAATTTTTATAGAATTCATCCTTTTCACTTTCTGGTATATTTTCTTCACCTTTTTCGTTAACTAAAGACTTCCATGCTGCCACTTCTTCTTTTACTTCATTTGTAACATCAGGTGAAAGTTCAACTGAGTGACCTCTATCTTTATAACTTATAAATTCAAAATTTTTATTATCACCAAATGTATTTTTGTATTTTGTAAAATTATTATAACTTACTACTTTATCATCTTCACTTTGTACTATCATTACCTTGGCATTTGACTTAATCTTATCTAGTCCACCTACACCCGTATAATTTGCTACCTTTCCGAAACCAATATAATTATATAGCTTTACATATGGAGATATAATTGAAGCTATTGGTCCTATCATACCTTTTGCTTGATTTACTGATAAATCTGTAACATTAGAAAAGCCTGAAAGTGACACTACTGCTGAAATATTATTATCTAAATTTCCAACTGTTGTAACAGCATAACCTCCCCAGGATTGTCCATAAAGTAAAAGTTTTAAATTCTTTAAATTACTCTCTTCCTTAACGCACTTTATTGCATAATCTAAATCTATTACAGCTTGGGGTAATCCTCTAACATTTTTTCCTTCACTTTCATCACAGCCTGTACCGTCATATGCAAAAACCCAATATCCATTGTTAATGAAATAATATATTTGAGGCAAATATGAATTATGCCCTCCCCCTCCAAAGCCATGAGATAAAATAATTAATGCCTTAGGTTTTGTTTCTTCTTGCTTTGAATATACATAGCCCTTTAAATTTTGTCCTTCATTACTTTTAAATGAGTTTTCAGTTCTTATCATTCCTTTAAAGTCTTGATAATTGTATTTTATCTTAGTATCATATCTAGTTCCGAATGTTTGTTTAGATAAAACTGTCACTGTAATAAAAATACCAACATTTAATAAAATGAAAACTACTAAAACAAAAATTGCTATTTTTTTAGGTGTTACCTTTTTAAACATCTTAACCTCCAAATATTATTGTTTAGGGAATTCATTATCTAATAACTCAAGGAATTCTTTAATTCTTTCCTTATCCTTAGTACTTCCATATAAATTGACGCTTAAGGTAAGACTTTCCTTATAACTACTTATTGCAAGTTGAAAATATGGTGGATATTTTATAGAGCCGCACATATAGGCATCTTTTATTTGTGTTCCTTTAAAGCATAGCTTGTCTTCATCTAGAATTCCTATATTAGTCATAGCAATTAATGGGTGTTTAAACCCAAAAGTTAGTAGTCTTTTAAAGTTTTTATAACTAAATATTTTGTATATCGCTGAAATTTTTACAAATCCATTTAATCCAAGTTGATTAACCTTTTTCTTATTTATACTCACACTAAGTCTTTTCACAGTTTCTAGAAGGCTCTCTTGTGAGTCAAACTTCAAACTAGTAATTACTGTTGATGCTAAATTGCATAAAGCATCAATATTCCTCTCTTCTAAATATCTTCTCATATCAATCATTATAGGAATATTAAGTTCATTTCCATTTTGTACTTCTAAAATTTTAAACATAACTCTATAGTAGGCTGCTAGCACTATATCATTTATAGTTACTTTATTCTTTTTACTATAAACTTTAATTAACTGAAATCTATCCTTAGAAATATTATGGGTTATAATAAAGGGAAGTCTTTTTTCGTTAGAACTTAAGGGAAATGTATAGTTAAATTGTTTATTACTTTCGCTATTTTGGGTAACAAAAACTTTTATATTTTCTTTTAAGGTGAATTTGCCTGTAATTCTATCTATGCTTCTATCACCATTCATTACGAATTCTGGTTTATATGCTTGTTCTCTTGTTAAGTTAGAATATATCTCACATAGCAAATACATATACTGCTTAAAACCTGCGGCATCACATATCATATGATTCATATTTATAGCTAAAGAATCATTTTTAGAACAAAATACGCATGCCTTCACTTGTGTTGCTTTAAACTCATTAATTTTTGAAGTTATAAAATCGTTAAACTCTTCTTCATTATCTACAACTTTAAGTATTTCTTTATAATTTAATTTATCTTCTTTTATCCAATATGCCTTATTCTTGCCTTCAACATATCTACTTCCTAGAATTGGGATAATATCTAGAGTCATTTCTATAGCTTTTTTCAATATCACTTTATCTATTTTCCCATTAAAGTTTATAATGCAATGAAGAACATGATCATTAAATTTATTTTTTTCAAACATAAATTGTAATTCATCAAATAATTCTGCTTTAAATCTCATTCCTAAAGCTCCTATTATTATTAATTATTCAATCACAAGCTTATCCAATATCTTTGAGTTATTTCTCCAGCCTCCTTAACCTCATTTTCTAAAACGCCACCATTATTCATAATTGTCTTTGCTGACCCAAGGTTGTTTTTATCGCATGTTATTAATGCCTTATTAATTCCAAGTTCTTTAGCTATTGGTAATGCTAGTTCTAGCATTGCTGCTGCATATCCTTTTCTTCTCTCAGTTGGGCGAATTCCATAGCCAATATGTCCCCCATAATTTAATAGATAATCATTCAAGCGATGCCTTATATTTATAGCACCCAAAATTCTTTTATTCTCATTAATTAAAAAATATGTATGCGCAGGTACAAAATCTTTTGGACATGTTTCTTCTTTTTCGTTTTTATAGGTTTTTTCTAGCCAGCCTTTATAATCCATATCAAGAAGTCTTGCTGAATAAGGAACAATATCTTGTCCATACTCTTTCCATTCGTTTATGAAATCAAAATATTCCTTTTCCATTTCAATTTTGGGTCTCATTAGTTCTACCTTCACATTTCATCACTCCTTAGAAAATTATTGTAATTACAAGTATTTTACATTAATTTTCCTATTTCTTCAAATAAAATTTCTATAACTATTTTAACTTTTTAAATCAGACCCAAATCCACTACCAAAAAGTACCCCGTTTAATGCTATAAATGCACCCAAAACTAACCCTGATCCAACATTTCCTAATTTAAAAAACCAGGCAATATTTATTGCTATTAATATAAATATTATGCTTGCCATATTGCTATACAATCTTTTCCTCTTAAGACTTTGGGTATGTTTTTGAATGGGTATAAAAATACCTATAACATTATTGTTAAATACATTAATAAGTATTGAAAAAACTATGGTTGAGAATGCTGCTACTATAAATAAAATTAAATAATCCATGATCTTACCTCATATACATATTATTTTACCTTTAGTTTTTTCCAATATTTTATGTAATTATACCAATAAAGTAAGGTGATTTTTATCAATTATAGAAGATAAAAACCACCCTAAATATGTATTTTGATTTTTCATTTTAAGTTTACTATTTTCCTTTAATACTTTTTACAAAATTATTTTTTTCTTCTTCCCCCTCAAATAAGTCAAACCAATCACATATCTCAACTGCAAAGTCCACAAATGCCGTTCCATGCGCAGTAATAATATTCTTGTCTCTTACAACTCTTTCTGAAACAAAATTATTTCTTGGGAAAGGATCTTTTTCTCCAAATACCTCAGCATGCTTCTCTGTCCACTCTACTACTGGTGTTGTGTATTTTGCATTCTGTAAAATACCTGACTTTGCAAGATATACAGTTCCAGCTCCGCATATTGCACCAATAAGCCTATGCTTTGAATTTAATTTTTCTATTAAATCCATTAATTCTGGTTTAGTTTCACCATACCATCCTCCAGGAATAATTAATCCATCAACATCTTCATCTAGCATATCTCTAACCAATTTGTGAGGCTTGTACACAAATCCAGATTTAGCTTTTATAAGCTCATCTGTATATGATATTGTAATTATCTCCTTTCCAGCATCTGAACTTAAAAGATGAGTTATAAATGTTATTTCATAGTCAGTCATTCCATCAAAAATAAAAACTAATATCCTACTCATTTATATTTCTCCTTTCACATTAGAATGTATGTTGATTACTTATTTTTCTGCTCATCTAATTTACTTAGTATCATATCAAGCTTCCTATCATTTTCCTTATTCCTTCTTATAAAAGATCTAAAGCTTTTTATTCCAGAATAAATAATTGCTATAATTGCTATTAAAACTAAAATATTTATTATTGTCATTACTATTGTTGATATATTAATGTCCATATTGCCCTCCTAAAATAAACTAAAGATATAAATCCATAAGGTACTCATCATCAAATTCCCCATTTATATTGAAGAAGTTTTTATGCATTCCAACTCGTTCAAAACCAAACTTTTCATAAAGTTTGATTGCAGTTTTATTACTTGCTTTAACCCCAAGGCTTATAGTTTTGATATTTTCATGAGTCTTTGCAAAATTTATTAGTTCTGTCATAACTGCACTTCCTATACCCATTCCCCAATATTCTTTTTTTACAGAAATGGACATTTCACTATTATGAGCTATCCTTTTTCTATTAGATGCACTTAAATGAGAAACACTTATAATTGTGTCATCTATAATTCCTAAAACCATTAAGGTATTTACATCATTACTTACATTTTTAAGATATTCTCTTTCCTGCTCTACTGTAAGCCTAAATTCATCTTTACCAAATAAAAGGTTATCACTTTCTCCGCCAACAGTATTTAGATATTTAATCATAGCTTCTGCATCTTCTACATTAGGTTCCCTAAGTACAAGCTCTTCTCCATTTTTTAATCTAATTTTATTTAAGATATCCTTGCTCATATATCTATCTCCTTTTTAATATATAATTTGAAATACTAAAACCAAAGCTTTCATAAAAAGGTAGTGCCTCTTCATTTGCATAAACTACATTTATTGAAATATCTTTAACCTTATTTTTATTAAACCATTCAAGAGCTCTCAGCATTAGCTTTTTTCCTTGTCCAAATTTACGGTAATCCTTATGAATAAAAATTGATTCAATTTCTCCTCTTCCATCTTCAATTGAACTTATGCAATATCCAGCATAGCTATCGCTATCAGAATCTAATACTACATCAATCTTAATTATTCCTTTAATAGCTTTCGCATGTATTGATTCCATTCTTTTTTCAAAAGTAAAATTCATATATTTCTCTTTAAAATTAATTGATTTTTCTAAGTGTACTGAATTGAGGCCTTTCCATAATGGTTTTATTAGATTAATTTCATTAATATCCTTTTCAATTATTGAAATATTCATAATTCCTCCTACTCATTTAAGGATTCTATTGGAACAAACTTAAGTTTTCTTATTGGTCCATCCTTAAACTGCTGATAAAAAGGAAAAAACTCATATACATCCTTTACTTAATAAGTTTTCTCCAATCATCCCTAATGATTCCATATAGACAATAATCTCTATAATCTCCATTTTCAAATTTATATTTCCTTAGAGTGCCTTCAAGAGTAAATCCACTCTTTTCACCTAGTTTTTTCATTCCATAATTATCACTTCTTGTGATAAATTGAAGCCTCATTATATTTTTAGTATTAAATATATAATCTATAAAAAGATTTAATGCTTCTGTTCCTACGCCTTTTCCTTTTTTATCATTATTAGCTACTAATATTCCAAAATCATAGGCTTCAGTTGTTGCCATAGAATTAAGATAATTAATTATACCAATGGCACGGCCTTCCTTATCTTCAATTATGAAGAATGATATTCTGTTAGATGCTACAGCCCTTTCCATATCTGCTAGTGCTGAATCTTTTACTCTCATTTCTGCATCCATATATTTTCCTAAATATTCTTGGTTTGTATTCCAAGTATATATTAAGTCAAAGTCTTCTTTGCATATTGGTCTCAAGTTAACATTTTCCCCTTTAATCATGCTTATTTCCTCTCTATGAATATAATAAAAATTCATTTCACTCTTTAATATTTACTCTTTCACCTTTGCTCTTGAAGTCATCTTAGCCATCATTCTTCCAACATATAGTGGAAACAAATATGCCACTTTTGTTTGTAATGCTTGAGAAAAACTATGACAAATAATAAACTTATTTTTATCTATATTCTTAGCAAGTCCATTTCCTACCTTACAGGCATCTGCTTTAAACTCTTTTGGTACTGGTAGTGGCTCTGAAGATTTTGTTCTAGTTAATGGCGGATGTAATATATGAAAACTAATGCCGCTTGATTCATATTCAATATTCATACATTTAGCAAATGACTCTATTGCACCTTTGCTTGATGCATAAGAACTTATATTTGTAAAACCAGTAACACCAACCCCTGAACTTGTAAAAAATATTTTTCCGTTTTTTTGCTTCTTCATATATGGTAAAACTTCTTTAGTTAAATTAATTGCCCCATAGAAATTAACTTGAAAAACTTCGTTATATTCTTCATATGATAACTCTTCTAAACTCTTAAATATACACATACAAGCGTTATGTATAGCATAATCAATAGTTTTAAATTTTTTGACTACTTCATTTAAACAGCTTTTCAATTTAACTACATCTCTAATATCGCATTGAAATCCTACTAGTGAATCTGGATACTGCTTCATTAGTTCTGTTATTTTATTTAACTCTATATCTAGGACCGCTACATTCTTACCATCAGATAAAAATCTCTCTACCATGTAATATCCAATGCCATCATTACCACCAGTTATTATCACTGTTCCCACAATTAACTTGCACCTCTTTATTATTAATATGTTCTTGTTGATATTATCGAACAACTCTTCTTCCATATTATAATTATTATAACAATTTAAGGAATATATGTATATTTAAATGATAGGTGAATAATAACCTTATTAATATTTTTTCTCTGAACTACTTACCTATTTCACTTATACAAGCCTTAACGTATAATAATGAGTAATCATATTTAACTTAAGATAGGAGATTTTTCTATGAATTATGTGACTAATTTAGTTCATAACATTGATAATATGCTTTTACCTAATTTAGATATAAAAAGTGTAAATCCTCATGATCCAATTCTTGTTAATAACCTACCAAAACCATGGATTCTATTAGGAGTTGGAAATTATGCAGCTGGTATAATCCACCCTGATTTTTCAGAGTATGTTGTTAAAATATATGCTCCTGGAAGACCTGGAATTAAAGAAGAGGTAGAAGTTTATAATAGAATAAAAGATCATCCTTCATTTTCAAAATGTTACTATTATACAGATAATTATCTAATTCTTAAAAGACTCAATGGTGAAACATTATATAATTGCATAAACAAAGGAATACAAATTCCAGAAAGAATTATTAAAGACATAGATTATGCATTAGACTATGCTAAAAATCTTGGGCTTTCTCCTCATGATGTACATGCTAAAAATGTTATGATTGTTGATGATAAAGGTGTAGTTGTTGATGTTTCTGACTTCTTAAAATTAGAAGTTTGTTCCCATTGGGATGACTTTAAAAAAGCATATTACTCAATATATATTCCTTTCTTTTATAAGCGTCATCCTGCTATCCCTAATTTTTGTTTAAATTTTATAAGGAAGAGTTATAGATTTTTTAAGGGTCTATTTAAATAAAAAAGGCTTATTACAAGCCTTTTTTATTTACTATAATTTAGTTTTTTCTTCTTTAAACATTCCTCTGGGTTTATAGTTATAGGTTCCCACATACCATTCTCTGCTTTTTCATATTCTCCAATTTTCAAATCTGTATCGTTGGTTAATTTAATAAATTCAATCATGTAGAGATTCCCATCTGTTCCTTTAAAGGGTACCTTTTTTATATATCCTTCATCTTCTGATGGCATCCTTTTTTGAACTAAATTACACCAGTATCCATATTCTATATCAACTACACTTTCTCCAATATAAGACCATCCATGATAAGGAGCACATAGATAATTTTCTCCATAAAAAATCATATCATCTATTAGATACTTTTCATCTGTCTTAGTTAGATATAAGTATCCATAATAGTATGCAAAATAAGTTGCATCCTTTTCTGATCCTTCTATCGTTTCAAATTCCACAAAATATTTTAGGGCTTCAGGATGCTCTTTATCTGATTCTAACCGTTTTAACTTCAAAAGGTTTATATGGAGTATATTTTTAAATGATTGTAGATACTTATCATAACTTATCCTATCCTGATAGTTTTTAGTTGAAAACTTATATGCAATTGGATATGGTGCTCTAGTATCTCCAATTGACCCACAGCCTGCTTTTTTACCTTCTTCATAGTTTGAGGCTTCTCTTAAAATGCTAAAATAATTAATTATAGTATCTTCTGGGGTTTTAAATAAATAGTCAGGTAATTCACTAGTTTTATCTATATCCTCATAAAATTTATAATGAAATTCCTTTGTATTAATTATAGGTAATTTAGATGGTCTAAAATACTTTTCTACACCTTCATCTACTCTTGAATTAATGGTATTTCCATTAATTTTTATCCTTATTAATTTTCCACCTATGATACTTCTCTTTCCATTTGCCATATTTAACTACATCAGCCTTTTCACTCTATTACTATAGTTAGAATATATTTCACAGGTTTAATAAATAGACTTATGCTATAAGTGTATTTTATTAATATTTACGTGCCTTAAGCAAAAATAATGAATATCCAATTTCTTTATCATCTATTACTTTTTTATCTTTATAGAATGTATTTACTTCAATATCCTTAAAGCTATTCTTTAGTAGGATATTTTTAAGTTCCTCTTGCTCAAAGCCATTATGTCCCCTAAAATCAGGCTCATTTTTATGAAAACTTCCATCTTCTTTATCCAAATCTACAATACAAAGGGTCCCTTCTGTATTTAATAGCTCATAAAATTTCTTTATTATTTTAGAAGTGTCTTCTATATGGTGCAATACCATAGAACTGAATATTACATCAAAATTCTTTGATGTAAATTCCTCATTAAGTAAGTCTATTTTACATGGAGTCATATTATTTATTTCATACTTAGTAATTTTATCTTTTACTATATCAATCATTCCTTGAGAAGAGTCCACTAAGGTAACATCTTTAAACTCATCATAAATATTAAAGCTTATAAGTCCTGTACCGCATCCGAACTCCATAGCTCTATAGCCCTCTCTGATATCTATTGATTTAATTATTTCATTTGATATTACTTTAGCTCTTTTAATTCTAATATCAGTGTCCCAGTTCTTTGCGTATTCATCAAAACTCATACTACCCTCTCCTATTTTTTAAATAATCTTCCTTAAGTAGTCCATAGTACTCTAAATCTACAATACCTTTACCTGGCCAGAAATTTCCCTGTCTTATAGTCCCTTCTTTTAAAAATCCATTTTTCATTAATACTTTTTTAGATGGACTGTTTTCTAACATAACTTCAGCATTTATTCTATTTAGATTAATACGTTCAAATAAATACGAAACAATTCTTTAACAGATTTTAATATTATAGTTTCTCCTTGAAGCTTTGGAATCTCAGAAAAAAGTAATTCTATATTCATGTAAACAACCCACATACCGATAATTTATTTTTAATTTTACCATAAATAGAATAATAAGGATAGCTCAGCGATATCATCCGAACTACCCTCAAGTGTTATTTTATATTTATCCCATCTCCAGTCTTCATTGTAAGCCCAGACCTTGTTTTTCTTATATAATACTTCTTATTTCCTTGTATTTCTCTTTCAATATAATATCCATCTTTTCTATTTGGGTCTTTTCCAATAGTACTTAGGGCAAAATCATTTTCATCTTCTCCGTAAATATATATATAACCTAGTTCTGCTAATGTTTTTTCTCCATTACAGTAATATACTCTTATTTTATTTTCTGTTTTATCAACTCTATATACTTCTCCTTGGGACTCCTTTAAAAGCCCTAATTTTTGTGGTAAATTCATTGCTTCAGTTATTTCTATGTCATCGTTATTTAAATCCTGTGGATTTTCATCTATATTCTCAATATATATTGGAATAACTTTTATACTTTTAGCACTTTTTACTTTATCATAGGTCAACTCCTTAATAAATGCATGCCCGCCATCATCACTTGTCCCCCAATTAATAAATCTATATACACTACCATCAACTTCAATTAAAAATTTGCCACACTTCTCTAAATCAGCTGTGGTAAATCTAATAATTGTTCCTAAAACTGTACTTTGCATATCTTTTAAATATATCTTTTCATCTCCAAATTGAAGCATTTTATCTATTCTCGTATTCATAACCATTGCAAAAGATTTACTAAAATCAACCTTAAAGTTAAAGTCTGCACTCACCTTTTCTACACCATCTAAACCAAAAGAATGAATGTGCAATTTAAAATCCCCTCTTTTTTTAAAGGTTCCTCCTTGAATTTCTTCTTCATTAACTAAAAGTGCATTATGTTCATCAATATATTCTACATGTTGTCCACCTGAACCTGACTTTGGCTGGTTTTCAGGAAAATCCATCATAATTGTGAGATTGCTAAGCAATGAGGTTTCTTTATTCTTATCTAAAACATTTTTGGAGTTAACTCTTATTGCAACTACCGCTTTAGTTGGGGTAACTACTACCTTATCTATAGTAAAAGAATATCCATTATTCTCTTGGGTCTGTCCAACCATCTCTGAAAAATCTTTATACTCTTTATAGTATCCTAGTTTTTCATAAACCGTATCTAGAAGCTTAATGTTTTCTGCAAATGCGGGCTTGGATAAAAGTATAATAGATATTGAAATAAAAGCTAAAGCTAAAGCTGCTACAGATAATCTTTTTACCGAACGTTTATTATACCTACTATTTATTGAATCCTTCTTTATTCTTTCTCTTAATATTTTCTTAGTTTTATTTATTTCAAATTCATTTAACTCAACTTGTATATTTTCAAAATCCTCTTCCTTTAAATCTAGTCCTTGGGATATTCTCATGATTTCCAAATCATCCATTCTAAATTACCTCCTCTCTAAATAAAAACTCCAATTTCTTTTTACCTCTAAAAATTCTATTTGATACTGCTGAAACTGACATACCTAATTTTTTAGAAATGTCCACAATTGATTCCTCTACAAAGAATCTTCTTAAAAATATTTCTCGTGTTATATCCTCCATTGTATCTATTTCCTTCAAAATTCTATCTCTCGTTTCTTTGTGTTCTAATTGTTTTTCTAAGGATATCTCATCTGCTATCATAAAATCTTCTAAGGTCGATATGGCTCTTTTATCTTTTTTTCTTAATTCATCTATTGCAATTCTTTTTGTGATTACAATTATCCAGCTAACAAAATTCTTATAGTCTCCTTTAAATGATTTAATATTACTCCATATTCTAAGTAATGAATCATTCATACATTCTAAACTTGTCTCTCTATCATTTAAAACAGAATAGGAAACTTTAAATAAAAGGTTACCATATCTCTCAACTAAATAATCCAATGCTTTTTCATTTTTCTGAATTAGCTCTTGGATTAGATTATTATCATCAATCTTCAAACAATTCACCTCCTAATAGTTATTCAATTATATAAACGTATCAAATTTTTAAACTCTCTCTCTATTTTAAAAAAAAATTAACCTAACTAAAATTATTAGTTAGGTTAATTTTACTATAATACATAGCAGTACTTAAAATTAATTTACATTCTGCATACCATTTAAATATGGATTATAAGTCATGTAAGCATGATTTTCAGTGATATATTCATCCTTAATAAATCCTATATTATCATATACTTTTCTATAAATAGTATTGTTCCTTATATAACCACCCCAAAGCCCAGGTGTTATTGAATGCTCTTTTTCATAAACTTCATATTGTAGCATAGAAGATTCTGAACTTCTCCATTCTCCAACAAGTTCATCTTTAGTTAAATAAACTACAAGCTGAAAGTCACTATTAGTTCCATTAAATATTTGTAAATCTAATGAACTATATGAACAAGTTGCTCCTGAACCAAAAGGCTGAGTTCTATTTGAATCTGGGAATATATCATGACTATGCCTATGCCTTTCTGTAACTATTAATGGAGTATGCAATGTCATCCAATATATTAAATTAGATAGCTGACATAGCCCACCTCCTACTCCTGCCTTAAAAGTTCCGTCTGGATATAGCACTAGACCATCTAAATAACCTTTTTTATAAGTTAGTCTTCCTATGAGCTTCCAATATGAGAAGGTTTCACCAGGTTTTATTACTAATCCATTTATCTTTTTAGTTGCTATTTTAAGATTTTGAATCTTATTAATTTGCAACCCCATATCTACTCCTTTTAATTTTCTAAGCAGAGGTGTTCTATGCTGAAAAATAATATTTTGATAAAGCTCTTCATTTAGATGTTTTGAGAATTTCTTATTACTGAAATGCCATTCAATAAATCTCTTTATGTCATAATATCTCTTTCCAAAATATAATCTTAGTTTTGAACGATTAATAGGCTTCCTCTCAATATATCCCATACAAAACTCCTAATAACAATTTCTTATAAACATATTATTGTCTAACTTTAGATAGGAACTGCAGCTAGCTGTCATTAATATTTATTGAATTCTGTCAAGTTCTATAAAAACTCCTCCGCCAAATAATATAAGTGTATTATTATCTTTAATTAAAAACGTTGACCCGTTACCAGAAGCATCCACTGCTGATATTTCAGTAACTGTTCCATTCTCTCCTTCTAAGTCCTTAAAGGTTAGATTTGTTCTGAAATTAATTCCAAAATCATTTTCATTTATTACTTTTTTTTCATACTTAGGATTAGTTGCAACATGTTTCATATCATCTAAGGAATCTCCAAAACAAGATGCACTTTCCTTTGAAAAACTAAATTTGCTACCTATTATTTTCTCTACATCCTTGCTTGATAGAGCAGTCGCCACTAAAGTTCCTATTTGCTTTTTAGCTACCCAATTGCCATAGAAACTCTCTTCTTGTTGATTATTTGTTGATTGAGTTGATGTATTCTTAATAGATTCTTGAGCTTTGTTATTATTACTACTTGAATCTGTTGTATTAGTTTTAGTCTCTTCAGAACTTGAATTATTCTTATCATCAGTTTGAGAAACACTCTCTGTATTTTTTTTATTACCTTGTGCACTATCAGCCGTTTTATTTCCACAAGCTACAGTAAAAACACTAGCTACTACTAATAGAATTGTTATTATTTTTTTCTTCATTTATATTTTCCTCAAATCCCAATTTAATCATAAATTTAAATTATTATACAATATTCATTTACATTATAATACATTTTTTTCAATTTATCCATAAGCCATTAATTAATTATTTCTTAAGAAAAAGAAACTCCATAAGGAGTTTCTCTAATGTTTTCTCTAATATTTACTTTACACTTTCGCCAAGGTAAGCTTTTTTAACTTCATCGTTATTCAACAAGTCAGCTCCTGAGCCTTTTAATGTGATTTTACCAGTTTCCATAATATAACCTATATCCGCTATTTTTAATGCAGCATTAGCATTTTGTTCAATCAAAAGAACTGTTGTACCTTCCTCTTTTATTCTTTTAATTATTCCAAATAATTCTTTTACTATAATAGGTGCAAGACCTAGTGAAGGCTCATCCATCATTATTAATTTAGGTCTGGACATTAGAGCTCTTCCTATAGCAAGCATTTGTTGTTCTCCACCTGAAAGGGTACCAGCTAATTGCCAGCTTCTTTCTTTTAATCTTGGGAATAAAGAATATACATTTTCAAGATCTTCTGATATTTCTTTACGATCTTTTCTTGAATATGCACCTATCTTTAAGTTTTCAAGTACTGTAAGATCAGTGAAAACTTTTCTTCCTTCTGGAACTAAAGCAATACCTTTCTCAACCATCTTTTCAGTACTTAATTTAGTTAAATCTATTCCTTCATAGCTAATACTTCCACTTTTAAGTTTTACTAGTCCTACGATTGACTTTAAAGTAGTACTTTTACCTGCACCATTAGCTCCAACTAAAGTAACTATCTTGCCGCTTGGTACTTCTAAACTAATATCTTTTAATGCCTCAATTCCACCATAAGACACTACCAAGTTATCTATTTTAATCATCTTCAGACACCCCCAAATATGCATCTATAACCTTTTTATCATTTTGTATTTCAGAAGGTGTTCCTTCAGCAATTGTAATTCCATACTCAAAAACTTGAATCTTATCTGATAAACTCATAACCATTTGCATATGATGTTCTATCATAAAGATTGATAACTTAAACTTTTCTTTTATTTCCTTAACGAAGTCTGTAAGTTCATCTGTTTCAGTTGGATTCATACCTGCTGCAGGCTCGTCTAGTAGAAGAAGCTTTGGATTAGTTGCAAGTGCTCTTGCTATTTCAAGCTTTCTTTGTTTTCCGTAAGGAAGTGAAGTTGCTTTTTCATACTTTAAACTTTCTAGCCCTACTTCTTTTAATAATTCTATAGACTTCTCAACCATTTCTTTTTCTTCTTTTTTATATTTAGGAAGATTAAAAATTGCTTCCATGAAGTTAGATTTAATATGAACATGATTTGCTATTAAAACATTATCTAGTACTGATAAATCTTTAAAAAGTCTAATATTTTGGAAAGTTCTAGCTATTCCTTTTTGTGTTATAAGGTCTTGTCTAAGACCAGTAATATCATTTCCTTCTAATATGATCTTTCCCTTTGTTGGAGTATAAACATTTGTTATCATATTAAAAGCTGTTGTCTTACCTGCTCCGTTTGGACCTATTAAAGAAACAATCTCTCCATCATTTATTTCTAAATTAAAATCATTAACTGCAGTAAGTCCTCCAAACTGCATTGTTGCATTTTCAACCTTTAATAATGCCATTATTTACTTCCTCCTTCTGTTAGAGGTTTATCACTTGAGTTTTTAAATATTCCTTTCCAAGAAAACTCTTTTGTTCCCATTATTCCATTTCTAAAGAAAAGAACTATAACCATAAGTATTGCTGAGAACACTACCATTCTCAATCCTGGAACTCCATTAAAGCTTATAATACCAAAATTAAAATGTTTCTCCATATCTAAGAATCTTAAAACTTCTCCTAGAATTGTTACTACAAAAGCTGAAATTACTGTACCAGTTACGCTTCCCATTCCACCTATAACAATTATGAGTAGTATATTAAATGTTAAAACAAACTTGAACATATTTGGATCTATAGTTCCCATCAGGTTTCCTAAAAGTCCTCCCCCAACACCTGCAAAAAATGCTCCTATAGTAAATGCGATGGTTTTATGTTTAAATAAACTTATTCCCATACTTTCAGCTGCTATTTCATCTTCTCTTATTGATTTTAATGCTCTTCCATAAGAACTATTCATAAGTGAAACTATAATTATAATAGTAAATATTGCTATACCGAAACTCCAATATAAATTAGTTTTATGTGGAATACCTCTTAGCCCAAGTGCACCATTAGTAACATTTTGAGCATTAGTTATAACTATTCTTATAATCTCTGCAAATCCTAATGTAGCAATTGCTAAATAGTCACCTTTAAGTCTTAATGCAGGAGCTCCAATTAAAAATGCTATTAATGCAGAAACTAATCCTGCAATGATTAACGCTGGTAAAAATGGAATTTGTATATGATTAAGTGGTGCTACCAAAGACTCTAAAAAGAAGTTTTGGTTCTTTACTTTCTCAGACATTGTTAGAAGCGCTGTTGTATAGGCCCCTATAGCAATAAATCCTGCATGTCCAAGTGAAAACATACCTGTAAATCCATTTATTAAATTTAAGCTCAATCCAAGTATTGTATATATTGCACATAAATTTAAAATTCTTATTTTATATGAATCCAAGCCAGTATTGGCAGCTAAAAGTAATAGAAATATAATTAAAATAAGTCCTATATTTAAAAGTTTTCTTTTATCTCTCATACTTACACCTTCTCTGCTAAATTTTTGCCCATTATACCTGTAGGCTTGAATAGTAATATTACTATTAGAAGTATAAATGCAAAGGCATCTCTATATCCAGTTAAGCTTGGAAGGAAGGCAACTATCATAATTTCACCAATTCCTAATATGAAGCCCCCAATAACTGCTCCTTTGATATCACCTATTCCCCCTATAACTGCAGCTATAAAGCATTTAAGGCCTGGGATTATTCCCATGGTTGCAATTATTTGTGGATACTTAACTGACCACATCATTGCCCCAACTGCAGCTAATGCTGAACCAATAGCAAAGGTAAAGGATATTATTCTATTTACGTTTATACCCATAAGCCTTGCTGTATCCACATCCTTAGAAACAGCTCTCATAGCCATACCAACGTTTGTATGATTAACTAAGTATAAAAGAACAAATAATAATACTATTGTAACAACAGGAATTATGAAGGTAAGATTTTGAATAGATACTCCTCCTATAGTAACAACATTCGTAAATATATCTGGTGTAGGGAAGGCTTTAGGCATTCCTCCAAATAATACAATAGCTAGATTTTCAAGTAAGAAGGAAACACCAATTGCAGAAATTAACACTGAAATTTTAGGTGCACTTCTAAGCGGTCTATAAGCTGTAAATTCAATAGTCATACCAAGTACTGCAGTTATAACTATTGCTATAATGAAAGCAAAGTACCAAGGTAGATTAAATGTAGCTACTCCAAAAAATGCAAAGTAAGTAGCCATCATAAAAATATCTCCATGAGCAAAATTTATAAGTTTCAATATTCCATAAACCATTGTGTAACCTATGGCAATAAGTGCGTACAGGCTACCAAGAGAAATTCCATTTGTTAAATGTTGCATAAATATACTAAAAGTCATAATTTCACCACCTATTTTTATTTATCCGGTTTTATAGTATCGAGATACGTAAATTTACCATTCTTAACTTGTTTTAATACTGCATCTTTTACTGCATTATTATTTTCATCTATTGTTATCATTCCTGCAGCTCCTGGGAAATTCTTAGTCTTTGCTATTTCATCCCTTATTTTTACTGGATCTGTGGAATTAGCTCTCTTAATTGCATCTAATATTAAAATGTAGGCATCATATGATAGCGCAGTTACTGCTGCTGGTTCTTTCTTATATTCTTTTCTATATGAATCTAAGAATGTTTTCGATTCTTCTGTTATAGGAGTTTCACTTGCAAAGAAGGTTGAAAATACTGTTCCCTCCACTGCATCTTTTCCTATATCAACAAATTCTGGTGTCTCCCAAGTGTCTCCACCAATTATAGGAGTTTTTATCCCAAGTTGCCTTGCTTGTTTTATTAATAATGCTCCTTCAGTAAAGTTACCTGGTGCAAAAATAACATCTGGATTCTTACTTTTTATATTAGTTAGTTGTGCAGAAAAGTCTTGATCTCCAGTATTATAATTTGCTTTTGCTACAATAGCATTCTTATCCCCAGTCAACTTAATAAAAGAATCAGTAAAAAACTTGCATATTCCAACTGAGTAATCACTTGAAACTTCTTGAAGGATTGCAACCTTTTTTGCCTTTAGTTTCTCAGCAGCATACTTAGCCATTACAGTTCCTTGAAAAGGATCTATAAAGCATACTCTAAAATAATAATCATTTCCTGCTGTTACCAGTGGATTAGTAGCAGATGCTGCTACAGCTGGAACCTTTGCATCCATAACAACATCACCTGCAGCCATAGAGTTACCACTTCCCCAGCTTCCCACTATTGCATTAACATTTTCTTGTTCCACTAGGTTTGCTGCTGCACTTGCAGCTTCAACCTTATCTGATTTATTATCTACAAAAACCAATTCAACTTTTTTCCCGAGTACTGTTGGATATAACTTATTTGCAAGCTTTACCCCTTCAACTTCAAGTTGTCCACCCGCTGCGTTTGCTCCCGTCATTGGTTCAAATACTCCAATTTTAACTACATCACTATCTACTCTTGTTTTTGTTTTAGCTTTACATCCTGCTAAAGTAAATGTAGTTGAGATAGCTAGTACCAAAAGTAATGATATCTTTCTTTTCATAAATATTGCCTCCCCAATTTAGACATATTACTTCAAATTTGTCTTCGATTTAAATTGACATTTTTGAAGTAAAACAGAATTAAAATTGATAAAATATCAATAATTTATCCCTATTATTATTAACTAGTTTATATTAGCATGATATATTTTAAATTGCAACAGAGCTATTTTAGGCAATTTCACTTAATTTCAGAACATTTGTATCCCAATGGTGGACACATCTTTTACAACTTTTATTTCCTTTATTACACTTAAATGAAATAAACATTGCAAACATGCATAATTATTAATTTTTCACCCCATTTATTCCAAATATATCCAAAGGGATTCATGCCCTCCTTCTATATACACAGTTGGACTGTTAAGTACATATGTATTCTATTCATGGACAACCTGTATTATTTTACTATTTTTTTCCCAATAAAATTTTTTTAATTTTTTTATATAAATATGAAAAAAACAACCTAATTTAAATAAAATTAGGTTGTTTAACTTACTAATTATCTTCAATCAATTCTTTAATCTTAACACTTTTCATTTTACTTCTTAAATTTCTAATAATATCATCAACGTATTTTTTATGTTCTAATAATTCTACATCTCTAAGAACTGGTAATAATGATTCATAGAGTGATATACGTTTTTCGAGTGCTGCAATTTCACTACCACTTAAAAACATAGTCCTTGAAACTAAATTTAACTGTTTGAATAGTTCAAAAGATTTATTATATGAAAGTAAAAATGAAAGTAACTTGACCTTTCTCTTGTCCTCAAAATAAGATATTCCATAAAAGAGTACCTGTATTTCTTCTTCTCTATCATAATTTTCTTCAATATATATTTTAATCCAATTATCTTGTTTTTCTTTTATATCTAAGATATCACTGTGTTTTAGATTCAATAATTGCTTTATAAAATCATAAAACATATATCTTTTTTCAATTGTTTTTTCTTTGAAAATATTTACAATTGATGAAACTAATTCAACATAACTCTCACCTTGCCACAAGAATATAAAATCAAAGCTTTCATCTATATTTCTGGAACTCAAAATTATATCTATAAATTCTTCTTTAAATTCATCATCCTTCTCCATTAACTTGTTTAATAAATTCGAATCATAGTTCATTGTTTTATCAATTTTAAGCAGTGTAAAATATGCTTTTCTTAAAACCTTTAAGTCATCCTTAAATACTTCAAATAACTGCTTATAAATATTACTATAAACATTAAATAATGATTTTAAAGTTCTTATAACAGTTAATGGTGATTTTTTTGTTTTACTTAAAACAATATTAGTTACATTTATAAATACTTTAGAATCTGCATGCAGGTAATTTGATAAAAAGCTTATAT
Organism: Clostridium sp. 'White wine YQ'; assembly: GCF_028728205.1. Taxonomy (NCBI): domain Bacteria; kingdom Bacillati; phylum Bacillota; class Clostridia; order Eubacteriales; family Clostridiaceae; genus Clostridium; species Clostridium sp. 'White wine YQ'. The sequence goes on along the minus strand of NZ_JAQYUU010000001.1, from coordinate 567,736 downwards.
TCCGTGTCCAACCAATTATCTCATCTTCATTATTAGAGAAATATTCGTATAATTTATTAACATACTCTGTATTTATTTCCTTATCAGGAATTAGTGTAAAGTAACAATATAACCATTTACTCTTATTAAAGTATTCATATTTATTTATTATTCTTTCTGCTTCATCTAATCCTATAACCTCAATCAATCCCTTAATAATCAATTTTGGACTTACACTAATTGATAAGTTTTGTGATAAATAAAAATCTACTACATCTACAAATAGACTTTTATTTACCATTAAGGATGAAAATACTATATCCATGCCTTCTCCTAACTCGTATTCGTCACTAGATGAAAGCTCTCCAAATTCTTTGCAATTGGTTATAAAGCTTTTATAATCTTCTAATTTGTAATCTTCAACATAAACTCTAATATCTAATTCTCTTAGTCTTTCTTCTTTATTATAATTAAATATCTTTAGGTGTTTTCTACCTTTAAGTAATTTGTATATTTTATATCCACCTACATCAAATTTCCTAATGTTTATGTCCTCAGTTTCTAATTGTGCCTTGTCTAAGGCCTCAAATAATGAATCTGCAGCAATACAGTGATTGAATTTATTTTCCTTGAGTTTTTCATTAATAAATAACTTTATAAATTTCATATCGTTTTTTATAACTTCTCTATCAATTTCAGTGAAGTAATCTTCTCCAAAATTTTTTAGAATCTCTAAAACCTCTAGTTGATATTCTTGATTATCATATAATTCAATAAGACTCATCCATATCTTCTCTCTAAGCTTTTCTAGTGAAAGAGAATTTTTTAATGCTATTCTATGAAACAAAATATTCTTTTTTCCCCATGGCTCATTTTCATCAAAAACAAATCCTAAATAATAGTTTGACAGCCTTAGAAATAACATTGTATAAAGTTTATTTTCAAAATTCCTTGTAAGTCTAATAACTTGATCTACAATATTTCTTTGAATAATAAAATTCTGATAATATGAATCTTCATTAAACCCTAATCCATTAACTAACACATAATAAATCATTGGGAAGTCTTCAGGTTTTTTCCTTAAATATTCTAGTATTAAACTAATTGCTATTGGATAATTGTTACTACTTCTGTATTGCACTAAAGTTTTGATACTTTCTGGCACCACCATATATTCATTTTTAGGTATTACATAGCTTTCTGGTTCGTTCATATTGGAAATTAAACTATTTATTCTTTTCTTAATATAAATAAGTGTTTCTGATTCCCTTACAAACCAAAAAGTCAGCATCAATTCTGTTAATCTATAATCATTTTTTCTATCAAAGTTGTCCCAGACAATATTTATCTCTAAATTAATAACCTCATTTACTTTTTCAAAATTGAAATGTGTATATACAGAATTTATTGTTTCTATTATCCTTTGTTTTATAATGGGAAAGTATGCTTCTATTAATTCAGAATAATGAAGAACTTTCTTATCAATAAAAACTAAGTAAAATAGATACGTTGAAAGAATCTGGTCCGATATTTTCACTAACTCATCTTCATATATATCTATAATTTCCATATTGCTTAACTTTTGAATTGATTCACAAAATACACTCTTCTCTATTTCACATATAGTACAGATTTTATTAATATTCTCGCTATCTTTAAGGCTCATATGATTTAGAAAAGTAATTATTCCTGCAATTTTTAGAATGTTTTCATCATCTAAGGCTTGGAGATCTTTTTTTATATTTCTAAAGTACTCTTCTAATAATTGTGTGCTGTCTATTATGCTCTCAAGGGTGTTCTCCTTCACAACTAATTGTGCTGCCATTACTGCAAGTCTAGGGTTACCCTGAGCTATTTGGATTATTCTATCTAAATATAATGAATTGTTTATATTAAATTCTTGCCTTGCCATTTCTTTGATTTGTTCATCAGCTAAAAGATCAATTTTAATAATCTTAGGGTGAGTTTCTTCATAAAACTTATCCAAGATTCTCCTTAGCGCATAATCTCTAACTGTAGCTATTATTTTTAGGTTAATTCCAAGATTTCCTTTGTGTAGATACTCTAATATATCAGTTAGTGGAGTTGTTTGATTTACATCATCTATAAATACTAAGTAGCTACCCGGTTCTGAAAAATATGTTTTCAAATCCTCAAAAATATTTTGTCCATTATTTTTTATGCACCAAACAAGCGTATTCTTATGTCTTTCAGCATATTTCTTACAGCATTCAATTACTAATCTGGATTTTCCTACCCCAGCCTTACCAGCTATTATTGTAGAATCATTTCCTTCTATATTATTTAAGATTTCTTTCAATTCATTTTCCCTAAAATAGAATTTCATTCCCAAAGGTGTTACCATGGAATTTCTATCATAATTAGCTATGAAATCCTCTAAACTCAATATTTGTCCAGTATCCAGTTCTATCCCTAGAAAATCTTTTGCTATTTTGGGGTAGTAAAGATAAATCTGCTGGGAAAGCTCATCTATACCTATTATTCTTAAGCATACATTTTTCTTCTTACATTTTTTTATAAGATTATCTACCTGATTAGTATAGAGCTGTGAGGTGTGACAGTATATTATTTCCTGAATCTCTTCTGCTTTAATGTTAGTTAAAGAAAAATCAAAGCATTTATCAATATCCTCTTCTATTTTCTCATAAAGACTACTTTTTTTAACCGTATATTCTGCAAAGGCGTACTTTCCATTAGGTAAAATAAAATATGAATCTGGAGTTCCTTTTCTTGTACCATCGTTTCCAACTACTGAACCTAAAGAAACAATATGTCCATAACCACATGAAACTAAATAGCTATCTGCAAGCTTTTGAAAACTTCCACCATTTAATTCTAGTATCTTCTGCTGTATTTGATTTAGTTTAGACATAAGCCCCTCCCTCTTTTAATCAATTGCTATTTCTACACTGTTGAAAATCATTGATTATTTACGGGCTTTTTTTATTTTTCTCCATCATTATTGTTTGGTTTATCCACGTTTATACTTACTTTTCTGGTTGCAAAATCATACCCTCCAGTTGCAGTGAAGGTAACCAAGATGGCATTAATTAGCATAATATACAAATTACTAAAGGATATAGTATCATGATATATACCAGATATGAGTATGGTTATAAAAGCTACAAGGAATGTAAAATACCTTGTGGGGATCTTTTTAATAAAAGGTATATCTTTTAGGAATTGGACTATAAGCATTGTTACAATTACTGTGCCTACATAGCTAGATAAAAAATCAAAAGTTATAAAATCATTGATTTCCATGCTCTTACCTCCTTAAGTTAATTAATATAACTTAATACTTCTCTTTTATAGGCTAAATTCCTTTTTTTGTAATATTTTTTTAATAATTTTATAGTTATTTTCAAGAAAATTTTAAACTTAATTAAAATTCCTATAATATCTTATATATATTTAACAATATGTGGACGCACGTAAATTATGCTTATTTAGTCTTTATTATTGTAAATTTATATGCATAAGAAAAAGCTATATCAAGAGATACAGCTTTATTTAAATTCATTGTTTAGTTTTGAAGTTTATATTAGGTTCATCAATTATAGTTTTTCTCTAATAAAAACCTACCAAAATCCTTATCCATATTACTTATATGATTTACCCACCAAGTAGCTATAGATTTTTGAGCATTAATTATAAATAATGTTGATGCGCCAGAAGTTGCAAATGTTCTTCTTAAATCTTTAAGTTCCTTTTTAAACTGTTCATGCTGTATATGTTGCAATGTATAATTAGGATAACTATTATTTTTTTGAATTTCTTCTTCTTCTTTAAAATGCTCTATTACATGCTTTTCTAAATAATCTAATGAACTTATAATATCCATGGATTGTTTACCTTTTTTCATAGCTTGTAATGATTTATTAATAAGTAGAAATAACTCTTTGTGATGATTATCTATACTATCAATTCCAGTAGTGAAATTATCATCCCAAATTAAAATCATAATAATCCCCCTTACTATATATTATATATATACATATTCTAGCGAAAACTCCAAATTCCTCTTTAAATTATCAGAATTTTTAAACTTTTCTGATTTTATTTTTTCACATTTCATAACACCCTCAACTAAAATCAAAAAATCAAAATCTGGTGAACAATTGACTTTAATCTTAATATTATATTAGAGGAGGTGGTATAATGCCTGCTAATAGAACTGGAAATCAGACTACGAATACTTCAACCAATACATCAACTCCTTCTGGTGGTACCAGCAATAATGTTATAAATACTGGTAATGATCAGTTAGACTTAGAGCTAATAGAAAGAGAAATACAAGGGACTATGATTTCTATACTAGCTAATTTATCGCTTCTTGCTTCTGCAAATAAAAACAGACAACTAATTCTTGATAGACAAAATGGCATTAAGTCTTCCAATCCTTTGGAAGCAACGCAATTAGCGGCACTATCATCACTACTTACATTGTGCTCAGCTACCATACTTAGTGAAATTGCTGAGATAAGACTTGTAGAAAGAGAACAAAACATAGAATCAGGAACTGCTAAGGGGACCATAACCCCAAACATAAATATAACTTTTGGCTATAAAGTAGTTATTAGCGGTCTTGTTTTTAGAGCTATAGGAGCTTTACAAAGATTACAAGAGGAAGATCAAATAACTATATTATAAAAATAACCATCCTTTACTCACACAAAGAATGGTTATTTTTTATTATAATTTAAGTGTTTTATATTGTAAGACTAAACATATGGAAAATAAAAACTCTTGCCTCTCACTGTTCAAAATGCTAGTATAATTATACGGATTTCAGGTCTCCAAGTGGGACTTAATTAGTCAGTAAAACCGAGCAGATATTGGCATATCTGCTCTTTTTATTTGCAAATAAAAAGTAGAGTCTCCTCTACTTTCATTCTTCTAAGTCTTTAATTTATAAATTTCATTATTCAAACACTTTAATTACCTGTATTTTTCCAACTATGAATTTATTAAAGTTCTCCAGCTCTTCTGCTGTAATCCATAATTCTTGATGATAGCTACGTCCTACAGTTTGCACTTCAAATTGAGAAATATATGCATCATCAATTTCAAATTTCAAAACGTATCCTTTATACTGAGAACTAGAATCCTGCGTATTCCACCTCTGGGCAATTTCCTCTGCATATTTTTGATTAAGTACTGGATAAAAAATAGGTTGTTGAGGTAATCTCGGTGGGAATAATGTATAATTGCTCTTTTCAATTAACTCTAACTCAGCTTTACCAACTGGACGGAAAAGATCCATAAATATCACTCCAAAACTCTAATTATTACTTTATTATGAACTTGGTTTATTCAATATGATATATACCTTTAATTAAATCATCTTCACTAATATATTTAACCTTGTTATATCCTTTTGATAAACAATAGTTGTACATCTTAGATACTAATTGTTCCTCTTTACTCCAAAATATAACCTCTGAGCAATCATATACACCAAAAGCAATTTCACAACTACTTTCTAAAAACTCCCTATATGTTGATACCCTTTGTACCTCACTTTCATTCAAAAACGCTCTTAGTGTCACAAATATCATATAGTAAGTATTACTAACTGCTTTATCAAACAATTTATCTCCACTTATTATTTCTTCATTATATAAAAACTTACCAGTAAACTCATTATCTTTAATCACATGAATTTCATCATTATCAATTAGCCATTTAAAATTGCTAAATGGCATACCCATTAATATATCAATAGCTATCCATTCAATCCTTTGATTCGCCTTTTCTAAATATTTAAGAAGTTTTCGAATGTCTCCACCTGAAAACCATATTATTGGAAAACGTATTTTTCTACTTTCCTTATATATACTCATTGTTGCTTTGAAAAACTATTTTTATCATAAAAACGTTCCGCTATATTGACTGCATTTATACGCCAATCCTCTGTGCCATCAACACAGATTACTGGACACATAAGCATTTCTCCCCATTGCTCGATTTTTGATAGAGGACGTGAGGCTACGAAATCAACAAACTTCAAATGCTGCTCATGCATATCGCCACCTTCGCGAATGCGTTCTCCATGTTTCTCATACTCACGCTGCTCTATACGTTTTATACGTAGTTCAATTGGTGCTGATATAAATACAGCGAGTTCGTACAACTGCGGAATTGTATCGCCAAAGTCTCCAGTGACCGCAGAAATGACAAAGGAGTGATGTTTTTTTATGTCAGCGAGCATTAAATTCAAACAATCCTCATTCGCGCGTTCTATGGTATATGGAAATTCTGACTTTTCAAAGTGATAATCTTCAATGTCCATATACTTAAAGTTCAATATATTTGCCAATTCACGTCCAAGTGTAGACTTGCCACTTCCATTTGCTCCGAACACAATTATACCTTGCATTTTACACACTTTTTAACCTCCTGAACATTGTAAAATAATATTTACGAAATTCAATTAAGGCTTTCCGTTAATCCTTTCCTTTGTGTATTAGCTAACTCAACTTTTTAAGATTGAATTTAATTAAAGGACTTATACCATTCCCTTATGACTTAAAATTAAAATTACTCTAGCTACATATAGGAAAATTTAAAAGCAAATTAATTATTAGCCTATCCCAAGGAAAAGGATTATATAGTTTGCCACAATAACTATACCCATAACACAAGCTTTAAAATAGTTTTCGACATTTTGTCCCATAGAGGTAAAATAACTTGTTGAATTACTATAGGGGGTTTTTATTAGAAAAAGAAATAATATCCGTTAATTTAGATAGCGAGGTTACTTTTGCAATTCTACTTTGATGCATCTTATCAGAATACTTTGAACTAACGATGTAACTGATTAAATAATTTTATTTAATTAATACTATAAATTTCACCAGTTCTTAATTCGTGGGAATACTTTTCAAAATCTGGCACATCAATATCTTTCGCCTCTTTAATTGCCTTTTCAACATTATAGGGAACTCTAACTAATGAAATTGAAATACTGGACTCTTCTATAGCCCCGTACATTCCTTCAATAATCCCATAAGAGGCTTGAGACACTTTCAACGGAACCCCTACACTCCCTAAATTAATTATAGTTTTCTGATTAAAATTTTGTATATACGCCACATGTATATGCCCATATATAAGCACATCACATTCTTTAGTTTCATTGCTTGGCGGGTTAAATAATCTTAACTTCTCTTCAATAGTTGCTGTGGATTGGACACTATCAAACACATTTGTAGGAGAAGCATGACATAATCTTATTAATTTACCACTCATGTAGAAATCAAAATACAATGGTAACTCCTTTAAATACCTTAATTGACTTTGATTCAATCGAGAACTATTCCATTCTAAAAAATAACTATCATTTACTTCAGAAATAAGATAATCCCAATTTCCTTTTAAAACAACTTCACAATTATTTCTTATTGTATCAACTGCAACTTGAGGGCTTGCACCTTTACCTGCTAAATCTCCTAAACACATAATTCTACTAATTCCCCTATTTTTTATATCTAATAGCACTGCTTCCAAAGCAGGTATATTAGCATGAATATCAGAAATTAATGCTATTCTTTCCATATTAAATCTACCCCCATATCATATATAAATTTGTAGAATCGTAATAATATAAAAACTCCAGTCAATATATTGATTAAATTATACCATTCAATTACAATAATTCAAATTAATACTACTTCATCATCGGTAAATGTATTAATGATAGTCTTTGGTTCTCTCTGCCAACTTACATTTAAACAAGGACTCTTTAACAGATACTCTTCCTTTACACTGTATACAAAGAATGCCCTTAAGCATTTAAGTATTCCATTAACATAGACTTCACTTAACCCCTTACTAATAAGAAATTTAAAATATTTCTTAATATGTAAATGTGACACTTCCTCTAACTTCGTTATATCAAACTCACCTTCTATAAAATTAAAAAACCTTCGGTTATTGTTTTTATAATTTTTTATTGTCCTGCTACTCATCTTTCTAATCTCACAATCAAAAATAAATTCTTTTAACACTTCTTCTAATAACATAAAAAATACACCTTTATAAACTTTTATATAAGTTTATAAAGGTGTACTACTTGCATATCCATAACGGCTTTAACAGAAATTGAACTTATACCATAATGGGTTAGTTTTTTTAATGTTTACCATAATAGATAACGGCAACTTAACATCAACAATTTAGACTAAACCATTGATTTATCTACTAGCCTTCCCATCCTTCTGGGAACTCAGCATTGTGATAAACATCTTGAACGTCATCATCATCTTCAAGTAAATCAAGCATCTTTTGGAACTTCTTAGCATCATCTTCATTAATAGCTGTATATGTATCTGGTATCATCTTTACAGCTGCTTCTAAGAATTCTAATCCAGCCGCTTCTAACGCTTCTCTAACTGCTCCAAAATCATCTGGTGTAGTTGTTACTACAAACACTTCTTCTTCTGAAGCAAAGTCTTCTGCACCAGCATCTAAAGCTAACATCATGATTTCATCTTCATCTTTATCTTCTTTTTCTATTACTATTTCGCCTTTTTCTTGGAACATGAACCCAACACAACCTGATGCTCCCATGTTTCCGCCACCTTTAGTAAAGGCACTTCTAACATTACCTGCAGATCTATTTTTATTGTCTGTTAGAGTTTCAACTATAACAGCTACTCCTGATGGACCGTATCCTTCATATACTATTGTTTCATAGTTAACAGAACCTAATTCACCTGAAGCTTTTTTAATTGCTCTAGTAATAGTATCATTAGGCATATTTTCAGCCTTAGCTTTTGCTATAACATCTCTTAATTTAGAGTTAGATTCTGGATTTGGTCCTCCATTTTTTACACTAACCATAATCTCTTTACCTATCTTTGTAAAGATTTTACCTCTTTTAGCATCTGTCTTACCTTTTTTTGCTTGTATATTATGCCATTTTGAATGTCCTGACATTAAACTTCCTCCTAACTTTGTACCTTAAAAGTTTGTATTATATATAATGCATTAAAGAATTTACATGTCACTGTTAAGCTCTTAGACGCTTCAACTAAGAGTTTGACAATAAGATGTACTATGATTTTTGCATTATATTATATAATAATCCTAAACCATTATAACATAGTAGATTTTTTTTCTGCAACCTCAAAAGAGCACATTTTAAGTGCCCCCTAGTTATCAATGCTTTCAAAAAGCCTGTTTTGTTCTTTAAAATATGTCCCTAAACTCCCCTTGCTTATAGCTGCTTTTCCATTGGTGGTATTCATTATTTCTTTTATTGCCTTCTCCCCTTCTTCAAGTTCAAGTATAAGCGTAATTTTTACATTATCCGTGTAATCTGTATTTTCAATTACCCAATTATTTTCTCCACAAATATACTGAACCTTGCCAAGCAAATCATAATTAATATTTATTTCAATAGGCGTTCCCTTAACTTTCTCAACAATTCCCCCAGCTTTAATAGCAATTGATGCACCCTTTGTATATGCCCTAGTTAGTCCACCTGCTCCAAGTAAAACTCCTCCAAAATACCTAGTAACAACAATAGCACAATCAGTTAATCCTGTTTTCTTAATTACTTCTAAAATTGGTATGCCTGCAGTTCCTTGAGGTTCCCCATCGTCAGAATAACGCTGAATTCCTAGGTTCTCGCCTATAACATATGCCCAGCAATTATGTGTAGCCATTTTATGCATATTCTTAATTTCTTGAACGAATTCTTTTGCCTCATCCTCTGATTCTACTCTTTTAATATACCCTATAAACTGTGATTTTTTTTCATCAAACTCATCATTAGCCTGCTTTTTTATCGTTAAATAAGACATTAAGATTCTCCTCCTTATAAGCTAAGCTCTTTTAAGATTATATTTAACCCCTCTTCTATTTTCTCATGATTTGTTTGGGAAAAACCTATTCTAAAATACTTATCTCCCTCTTGCTCTTTTCTAAAAAACAAAGCACCTGGAGAAATCAATACTCCTTTATCTCTTAGTATAAAGAATAACTTTCTTGAATTAAATTTCTCTGGTTCAGAAAACTTGAGCAAAAAACTAAGTCCACCATTAGGTTCTTTAAACTCAAGTATGCCTTTAAAATCTCTTTCTAATATTTGTTTGATAAATGTATACCTTGATCTATATTCTTCATTTAGATACTCTATATGTTTCCTCCAGTAGCCTTTAACTATATACCTTTCTAATGCTCTCTGCATTAAAGAAGATGTTGAAATATCTGTATTAATCTTTGAAAGATACATGCTCTCCTTAAATACTTCCGGAATAATTACATATCCTATTCTGATTCCTGGCATGAATATTTTAGAAAAACTTTTTATGTATATAACCCTATCATAAATATCATAACTTTTTAACGGATTATATACAAGGTTGCTATCATAAATAAGCTCTGATAAGTAATCATCTTCCAAAATATAAAAATCGTATTTTTCAGCTAATTCTATAAGATTCTTTTTCTTTTCTTCAGAATAACTAATACCAGTTGGATTTTGAAAATAGCTCATTATATACATAAACTTAATCTTATGTTTTTTTAATATTTTCTCTAGAATCCCAATATCAATCCCATCATCTTCAATTGGTACTTCAATTATATCTGCCCTCTTCCATCTAAAAACTGAAATAGCGCCTCCGTAAGTTGGTCTTTCTACTATTACCTTATCATTCACATTTAATATGGCTTTAGCTGCAATATCTATTCCTTGCTGAGCTCCAGAAACTATTAAAATATCATCTACACTATATTTACTTTTCCAAAACCTTTTACTAATTTCTTCTCTTAATTTTTCATATCCTAAAACATCTTGATATAAAAGTGCCTCTGCCCCATCTCTATCAAATACTTCATTAATAACCTTTTGAAGATCTTTAACTGGGAAGAAAGAGGATGATGTAGTTTCTCCTGTAAAATCAATATACTCTCTAAGGCCTCCAGAACTTAATAATTTAAAGGTTTTATTATATTCCTTATTAAAGCTTCTTATAACTTCCTTCCTTCTTGCATAAGTTCCGCTTCCCATCTTCATATTTGCATATCCATCTGCCTGAAGCTTTTTATACGCATTTACAATGGTTACATTATTTACTTTAAGCATCTCAGATAAAGCTCTTATTGTTGGTAGTTTTTCTCTGTCTTTTATCTCCCCAATATCTATTTTATGCTTTATATAATCTGATAATTGTATATACTTTGGTATTTCCTCATGAAAAATTAAGCTAAATTCCTTCATTTCTCCTCCATTTTTTCAAAAATATATACTTTTATAAATATACTAAATAGTAAAAATACCCATTATAGGGTATCGTAAAAATAAACATTTTCCTTATATCTGAAGCCATTTAAGCTCTGCATTAGAACTTTACTCTTAAGCAGCTTATTTTTATATAGTTCTTTTAATATATCTTCCATATTAATTGATAAATCTCTAAAAAGCTCGTCCTCTTTTAGTAATTGAGAAGTTACCCAATTATTCTTATTCTTTATATGTTCAATTAAAAAACTACAACAATTCTTTATATTACTTCTAATATATTTATCTATATATTTTATTAGACTATTTATGGACTTTGCTTTATCCTCGTTTGAAAAAAACACATTTTCAACTATAACTTTGAAATCATCATTTAAGTTAATTGCCATAGTAATGGCATCCTTACTTACTAAATAGTCGCTATTGTTTATATATAGCTTAGAAAAAGAGTCAATACATTTTACTGCTATTTCGTAACTAGTTATATCTCTATGATTATACATGTATTTTTTTAAAACACTCAGTACCTTCAGCGTTTCTCCAAGATATACCAAATTCATTCTTTGTCTTTCATTATCTGGAAAATATCTCAATTCTCTATGAATTTTTGTTATATCATCATCCTTTGAGAAAATAAGTTTTGAAGATATAAGTATTTTATCTATATTCATCTTGTTTATTTTCTTATTTTTCTTGTCTGTAATGACACTCTTAGAAATCAGTTTATAATGTACTGGTATATTTTCTTCATAAATATATATATCTTTTATTCCATCTAATTCATTCTTTATAATTACTAATAAATCAATATCGGATTCTTCCCACAAATCTCCACTTACTAGAGAACCATAAGCTAAGAGGGCTAGTACATCCTTATTTTCTTGAAACTCCGATGTAATTTTCGAAATTACTTTCTGAAATTCAGCTATTTTTAAATTCACAATATCCCTCCTGAAGATTTTTAAACTTATTATACTCTATAGTACATAAAAAATAAAGTTTATTAACTTTTTATACAAATAGAAAATAGAGCATAATTTTACTTTTTATGCTCTATTTTAAGGACTTTATTTTAATATATATTCATTATATTTATTATAAGCCTCATCATCCACCTCAGCTTTAATATAAGTTCCTTCATCTTTATAATCTTCTTCAATAATATTGGACTTATTATGAAGATACGAAACTATATTTCCCTCTGAATATGGAATTATAAATTCAACCATTTTTAACTTGTATGGTAATTTTTCCGATATCTTTTCTAATAGTAATTCGAGATTTATTCTTTCTTTTGCTGATATTTCTAAGATATCATAATTTTTAAATTCTTCCTTAATTTCATTTATTGCATCTTCTGAAGCTAAATCTATTTTATTAAGAACTAAAAATCCTTCCTTATCTCTAGCTCCTAACTCTCCAAGCACTTCTTCAACTGCTCTTATTTGATCTATTGCAGTTTCCGATGCAGCATCCACTACATGAACAAGTAAATCTGAATAAATTACTTCCTCAAGGGTTGACTTAAATGCTTGAACCAACTCATGTGGTAATTTTCTAACAAAACCTACTGTATCAGTTAAAGTTATTAATCTATTGTCTAGAAGATTAATTGCTCTAGTAGTAGTATCTAATGTAGCAAATAACATATTAGCTTCAAATACTTTTTCTTTTTTTACTGCATCTTTAGTCGCTACCATATCACATAAAGTATTTCTTAATGTAGATTTACCAGCATTAGTATATCCAACTAAAGAAACTTGAGGAATGCTCTGCTTTCCTCTTCTCTCTCTTTGAACTTCTCTATTTTTCTTTATTTTCTTAAGTTCATCATTTAGATCATATATTCTTTCCTTTATATGTCTTCTATCTGTTTCAAGTTTTTTCTCTCCTGGTCCTCTGGTTCCAACTCCTCCACCTGTTCTAGATAAAACAGTTCCTAGTCCTGATAATCTTGAAGCTCTGTATTTTAATTGAGCTAATTCTACTTGTATTCTAGCTTCTCTAGTTTTTGCTCTTCTTGCAAAGATTTCTAGTATTAATGTTGTTCTATCTATAACCTTTGCTCCTATATATTCTTCTAAGTTTCTAACTTGTGAGCCTGAAAGTTCGTCATCAAATATAATTAAGTTTGCTCTAAGCGCCTGCCTTAAGCTTGCAATTTCTGCTACTTTTCCACTCCCTATAAACAAAGCTGCATCTATTTTATTTCTGCTTTGAAATACCTTATACATAACTGGAATATCACAAGCTTTTGCTAATTCCTCAAGTTCATCTAAGCTTTCTTCTGTATCAGTTCCAACTATTATAGCTTTTTCTGAATCGTCATCCTCAATTTCACTTTCCTTTAAAACCTTATCAATTTCTAGTATCTTATCAATTACATTAAATCTATAGGCCTCATCAAAAGAGAGTCTCTCTATAGTTTCTTCAACCAAAACATTATTTTCTATTGAACAAAATCCAAGAGATATATCTGTTATTGCACCTTCAATTACACCTACAGCAACAAGAGAATCTAGCTTTAATTTTAATAGTGCTGTAACATCTAATGCTGAAAGTTGTGAATAACCATTTGGATGTGTGTGAATAACTCTTATTCCAGACAACTTTTTTTCCTTTATATCTATTATTGGAAGTTCTACTGATGTTGAATCACCTATAGCTACTGAAACAACATTTCCTCTTCTATCTATTGCAACTGATATTTCTCTTTCAATTAAAGAGGTCAATCTTGAAATACTCTCTACTATTTCTGTCGCACAAAATTCATATCTTTGAGTCTTTATACTATATATATCATCTAACTCTTTTAAAAAGGAATTCTTAATTCCTTCTACATTACCATGAATCATACTCTCACCTCATTTTCTTCATCTAATTTTAAACTATAACATAAAAGATGTAAATATAGTGTTTTAAGTTCAACTAATAACTTATACATGCCTGAAAATGTCCAGAAGACGACATTTTCAAACAAGTATAAGTTAAGTCTCCTATCAAAACCCTATAGTACACACTATTTATAATTTCCTAATGGAATAAAAAAATAAGTAGCTAAAATATAAATTTAAGCTACTTACTATTATTAATTTTCAAGTATTGGTTGAACTTTTGGCTCATAAACTTCTGGCACTGCCTTAAATATAAATATTAATGTTATAACCGAATTTAAAATAGTAACAATCATAAATATATTATAATAGTGAAATCTATCTAATAATATTCCATACATAATAGAACCAAGTGGAACTGCTCCTTGAGCAATCATTCCTATTAAAGAGAAAAATCTTGCTCTCATTTCGTTAGGAACCATTTTCTGAAGATTTGTACTTATTGGAGTATTAACTCCTGCGTTAAACCCTCCAATAGTAACACATATCAATGCAATTACCATAAATAGTATCCAAGAATGACCACCTAATAGTGAAACTTGTTTTGGGAAGATTACTATTGAGAACCCAAATAACATTACACTTTGCATTATAAAAGATAAATTCATTATATTCTTTGTTTTTGCCTTTTTAGCCCCTAATCCTAAAACTACATTTCCCACTAAAACACCTAATGTAAAAATAGACATTAGATATCCGAATTGCTCAGAACTAAATCCTATTCCCTTTTTCATTATATAGGGTAGAACAATATCAAAAGAAGGAGTTAAAAGAAGATTTGTCATCATTGCATATCCAAATAACTGCATTATACCTTTATTATCTTTTATAAAGGTTAATGTTTCTAAGTTTTCACTTAAAAATGATTTTAATGTTATCTTACCCTTATTATAAATTTTATTTTCATAGATAATGAAAGCTGATAATACTCCAGAGATTATAAAAGAAACTGCATTTATATAAAAAACTGCTTTAATTCCCATGAGTCCATAAATTATACCTCCAAGAGCAGGTCCAACTATCATCGATGCTGCATCAAGTCCTCCTCTGGTTGAAGTAGCTTTCATTAAACTTTCTTCTGATACCAATTCAGGAAGTAAAGCAGTAGATGATCCTCCAAAAATACTATCCATAATGGAAATAAATATTTGAGCTGAGAATAAAATGTAAATATTAATATTTCCTGTTAAAGCTAAGGTGCCAAGTAAACAAACAATGATACCTCTTCCCAAATCTGTTGCAACCATGATATTTCTTCTATTTTTCCTATCACCTAATATGCCTGCAAAAGGTAAAGTTATTAGATTAGGTACTAAATTTAATATTGAAAATAACCCCATCATTATTCCTGAGTGGGTGATATCAAGTATATATAAAGGAAGTGCAATTTGTTGTATCCCAGTTCCTATATAGGATATAAATCTTCCTATTATATATAACAGAAAATTTCTTTTACTACTCATAAATATCTCCTAAATAAAATTATTACTTTATATTGTAATTTTCACAATAGTTCCATCCTTTGCCTTAACATCTACTAAGGTTAATCCTTTGTATTCTTTTAAAATATATAAGCAGTTTGAAAGCTCTTTAAAATCTATCATCTCTACATATTTTCTTTCTTCTTCTGGTATATTCTTCATTATAAAAGGAGTTTTAACAAGTGACATTCCCCATTTTGCAAATACTAATGGACAAGGAATAAAGAAGCTTCTTCCTTCTGCCTTAACATAAATTCTCATGAAATTCACTCTCCTACTCTATTACAACTTCCACAACATCTCCGTTAGCACTATTTACATCAACTATTTTTCCGCAAAGACCATTATCAATTGCTTCAGATATAAGATTTAGATCTAAATTTTCAAGGCCTTTTACATTACTCTCAATTGGAAGCTTTCCTACTGTTTTTAATAAAGTTTTTATAAGCTTTATTGGAAGTTTCACATTTACTACATCACCTTCATGTGAATTTACTTTAATCTTAAGCATCATATTCATAATGTCGTTATCTTGTACAGTTTGAATTTCTGTTTTTTTCTCATTAAGAGCCTCTATTAATTCTTGAGCCTTATCTGCTGTAATTTTACCTTCTTCAACCATTTTTAATATTCTTGAAATTTCTTCATTCATTGATAATTCCTCCTTAATTCTATTCATTTAACATCTTAATTGCTTGGTCTGGAGTTATTTCTCCTTTATCTAACATATCTATAACTTTCTTCTTATCTACAACTGGAGCTGGATTTACATTGTAGCCCAATGATGAAATAACCTCATCAAGCTTTGCTCTAACTGTTGGATATGAAATACCTAATTCTTTCTCAACATCTTTGATATTCCCTCTATTTTTTAAGAAAACTTCAATAAACTTAAGTTGCTCTAGCGATAAATATTCAAACTTTGACATCTCAAAATCATTTTCTATTACTGTACTGCACTTTGAACATTTAAGCTTAGTAACTACAAGCCTAGAACTACATACAGGACATTTGTTTATAACTTTATACACTAATTGTCACATCCTTCCTATAATCATACTATACTACTTTATATTTATGATTTCAATATTATTTTTTAAATTATTTAATATTTTTCTTAATATAATTAATATTATTAATTTACAAATTAACTTTATTAACACAAGTATTAATTTTATTATATTTACTACTTACAGTATTATTGTAATAGTTGAAAAATGTCAAAAAAATTGTTAATATGGTTAATATGAATAAAGAGTTTAGCTAAAAAAACTTAACTTATACTGATTGAAGCTATTAATTTCTAATGTATAAATTAAATACAAACTTTAAACTCTATAGTAGATTATATATAAATTTTATTTTGGAGGATTAACATGGAAGATAAGAAAAGGAATATACTTATTACTGAAGAACAAATTGCTACTAGAATCAAGGAACTTGGTCAAGAACTTACTAAGGAATATTCAGATAAAAACTTATATGTTTTATCTCTTTTAAGAGGAAGTTTTATTTATGCTGCAGATTTAGTTAGATCTATCGATGCAAATGCTAAAATTGGTTTCATGACTACTTCAAGTTATGGACATTCAGAAGAATCTACTGGTAAAGTTAAAGTTGTAAATGATATTCCTGATAATATAGAAGGTTATGATGTTTTAATTGTTGATGATATTGTAGATACAGGTTATACTATGGAATTTGTAGTTAATCATGTTAAATCTCTTGGTGCTAAATCTGTAAAGACTTGTGTTCTTTTAGATAAGCCTTCAAGAAGAAAAGTGGATCTTAACCCAGATTATTGTTGCTTTGAAATAGAAGATGTTTTTGTAGTTGGATATGGATTAAACTACGGAGACTATTATAGAAATGTTCCTTATGTTTTTAACTGGGAATAAAATTCAAACTACATAACTTCAGATTAAAAAAGAAGAGTTTTAAACTCTTCTTTTTTTAGTCTAAAGAACTATTTATTTTATAAACTTATTTTCCAAAATCTAAATTAGTTTGAGGGGTTTTACCTACAATAATTGTTTCTGCAACAGGTATTGTTGATTTTACTTCCACCTCGTCATTTTTAGTTGGAACAATCACATTTATTTTCGCTTCAACTACTAGATAAATCTTATGTCTTGTCTGATTTATCCCTGCTGATTCAAACTCTGAATAATAGTTTGTTTTAACAGTTCCTATAGGTTCCATTCTAACTGTTATCTTTGGTCCCCATGAGGATACTATATTATTTCTTGTAATATAACCAATAGGGAATTTTATTCCTAATGAACCTATCCTATTTATATCCTGCTGCACCTCTAATGAAACTTTAGTTGAAAGAGCGTTTAATTTTATGGTATCTGCCCTAAGCATTGTTATATTTCCATCTTTGTCTTTTTCTATCTTAATCACATCATCATATTGAAATTCCTTTGAATAAAGTGTTAGTACATTTTCATCAATAGATTCTATAGTTTTCGCTCTCATCTCTGTATCTGAAACCACCATTAATGTCCCTAAAATTATTTTATTAAAAATGTATATAAAAAATGTTAACAAGATAATAATTATAATAATTAATATTATAATACGTTTATTCCATTTATTTTTTTTAGTATAATATTTCATATCAACCACTCCATTTATTATTATATTTTTTTATGCTATAATATGGACTAATGATGATTAATTCATTTTAAATATTTAGGAGGAAATAATGAATAAAGCTAGCTCAACTAATAAAAGCGATCCTAAAACTAAAAATAAAAGTAAAAGTAAAAAACGTAAGAAAGGTCGTATATTTAGGAATATTTTACTTTCCTTATTTTTTATAGCACTAACTTTACTTGTAGTTGCAGGGGGGTATGCTTATGCCATAATAAAGAATGCACCTGATTTAGATGTTAATTCAGTTCTAAATTTGAGCCAACCCTCAACCCTCTATGATAACGATGGTAATGTTATAGATACGGTTCATTCAGATGAGGAACGTCGTATTATCCCATTTAAAGATATGCCTGATAATCTAAAAAATGCCTATGTTTCAATAGAAGATGAAAGATTTTATGAACATAGTGGTGTAGATGTTAAGAGAATTCTTGGCTCTGTACTTATTGATGTTAAAAACAAAGTTTCTGGTAAATCAGGTCTTCATGGAGGATCTACTCTTACCCAACAATTATTAAAAAACACCATTCTAACAAATGAGGTTTCACTAAATAGAAAAATAAAAGAAGCTTACTTAGCTACTAGATTAGAAAAATTACTTTCAAAAGATCAAATTTTAGAAGCTTACTTAAACACAATTCCACTTGGGGGTAAAATCTATGGTGTTGAAGCTGCTTCAATGTATTTCTTTGGTAAACCAGCTAAAGAATTAAACTTAATTCAATGCGCATATATTGCTGGGCTTACTCAAGCACCATCTTACTACAGTGCTTATAATCCAACAATGCAAAAGGATCCTACTCCATACTTAAATAGAACAAAAACAGTAGTTACTAAAATGAAAGATTTAGGTAAAATTTCTCAAGCTGATTATGATCAAGCAATAAAAGATATTGATGGGAAAAAATTTGAATTTAAAACTCAGACTATATCTTATAAATTAAATTATGAGTGGTTCTCAAACCCTGTTATTTCACAAGTTAAAAAGGATTTAAAGGAACAACTTAAATTAAGTGATGATGAAGTTAGCAAATTAATTGCTAATGGTGGATTAAAAATATATACTACCATGGATAAAGAACTTCAAGATTATACTCAAAGTGTATTAGATGATAGAAATAATTTTAATGTTGGTAATCCAGAAGTACTTGATGAAAATGGAATCCCAAAACTTCAAGCTGCTGCTGTAATTATGGATTATCATACTGGAGAAGTTAAGGCAATGGTTGGTGGTAGAAAAGAACCTAAAGCTGCTAATTCTTTAAACAGAGCTTATAATGTTTTAAAACCTATCGGTTCTTCTACTAAGCCACTAACTGTATATGGTCCTGGAATAGACATGAAACTAATAAACCCAGCAACTGGTATTAATGATGCTCCTATTCCTAAAGAAATAGGTATGAAATATTCTACAGATGGCAAAGCATATGACCCACGTAACCAATCACGAAATGATTTTTCTGGTCTTATATCAATTCGTGAAGGTTTAAGATATTCAAAGAACATCGTTGCTGTATTAACTGAAGATAAAGTTGGAATAAAAAATGGTGTAGCGTATGGTGAAAAGTTTGGATTAAAATATAACAATCAATCTAGAACTTCTATAGCTTCCGTTGCCTTAGGTCAGTTTAATAATGATCCAAGCGACCCAGATGGAGGTAATCCATATAAGATGGCTGCAGCCTATGGTACATTTGGAAACAATGGTACTTATACTGAAGGTATTCTATATACAAAGGTTCAAGATGCAACTGGAAAGGTACTTTTAGAAAAGAAACCTGAAACAAGAAGCGTATTATCACCTCAAGCATCATATATAACTTATGATTTGCTTAAAGAACCAGTTGAACATTACACTGCTTCACATGCAAAATGGGGTTCAATGCCTGTTGCTGGTAAAACAGGTACTACTACTGAAAATAAGGATTTATGGTTTGCTGGGTTAACACCATATCTTTCAGCAGCTATATGGGTTGGATATGATGTTCCTACTGAAATAAAAGGTGAAAGTGGTGCTGTTGTAACTCCTATTTGGGGAAAAATCATGGAAAAAGCCCATGAAGGTTTAGCAGATAAAGAAATCCCTGTACCTTCTGGAATTAAGAAAATGGCCTTATGTAGCCTTTCAGGTAAAATTCCTACAGATTTATGTTCAAAGGATCCTAGAGGAAGTAAAGTTGTTGAAGATTGGGTTATAGATGGTGCAGAACCTACAGAAACCTGCGATGTCCATGTATCAGCTAAGGTTAACAAATTAAATAATAAATTAGCAACTGATAATACCCCTAAAGAGTTAGTTGAGGAAAGAGTTTTTATAAAGAAGCCATGGAACACGGATAATTCTTATGTAAAAGATGCCCAATACATTCTTCCTACTGAGCAAGATGATTATACCGTACAACCAACTAAGTCTCCTACTACTGGTGTCCCAGTTCAAGGAAATCAACCTGCTAATAACAATGATAGCAATGTTGACTTAGATGGTAATGAAACTAATAACACAGGAAAGCCTAAAAATAACTAAATAAGAAAGAGATGGAACTCAATCCATCTCTTTCTTGTTTTTTGTTGTCCATTATTGTACTAAGTAGTATAATAAACTTATCAAACTAATGGAGGTAAAGTACTATGGGTTTAAAAGGTTTAATTGAAGAAAAAAGAAAAGCACAAAAAAGAAAGAAAAAGATTGAAACAGCAAAAAAGGTTACTTTAGGTGCTGCTGCTGGTGTAACAGCTGGTGTTGTTGGTGGAATTCTGCTTGCACCTAAATCAGGAAAAGAAACAAGAAATGATATTATAGAAGGTTATTCAAAAGCAAATGAAAATATAAAACTAAAAGTTGAAGAAGCAAAAAATCTAGCTAAGGATAAAAAAGAAACTACAGTCTCCAATATAAAAGAAGCTAAAAGTAAAATTTCTTCATATTTAGAGGAAAAGAAAAACAAAGCTAACGTTAGCTCTGCTCAAGATGATATCAAGGAAGATGAATCAGACACTGAAACATTCACCGAATAAATGGAGGATTTAATATGTTAATTGATATAAGATATCTATTTTGGGGAATAATTGCAATTGCATTTTTTGTTGCAATAATTTATTTAATATTTGTTTTGAGAAAATTAATTCAGGTATTAAGCAACGTTAACTCAATACTAGAATCTAATAAAGGCTCCCTAACAAACATAATTAAAAATATGGCAGATATAACTGATAACGTTAAGGATGTCAGTGAAGTTGTAACTGAGACTACTGCAGATGTAATAGTTGCAAAGGAAAATATTACTGAATACATAAGTATATTTAAAGATATTATATTCTTAATAAAAAACGTGTTTAAAAAATAAGATGGACAAGCGTCCATCTTATTTTTTATGTATACTTAAGTATTCTTTTAAATCTTTTGTCTTTTCATTTCCTAATATATTATCTATAATTTTTAAAGTTCCCTCAATAGAACTTTTTCCTCCAACAGTTGTAATAATTTTTCCTGTATCTACATAGCTCAATTCTGCTATCTTAGAACTTGGAGACATATTTAAAAGTTGTTGTCTATCTTCTTCTAATGCTGCAATGATATGATTTTTTAATATTCCACACTTTGCTATAGTCATTATTCCATGTCCTGTAGCTAAAATATAGTCACTATCCTTATAGAATTTATCTATGAAGCTTGAGATTTTATTATTTTCTAAACAAACACATCCACCCGGCATTATAATAATATTAGGACTTACTTCTGCTTCATAAGAATGGGATGGTATTATCTTCATTCCATTAGATAGATCCACTTCTTCATCACCAATAACATATAGCTTAAATACTTCTTCCCCATTAAATTTATTAATTAAATTAAATAGCTCGAAAGTAAATGAAACTTCTATCAAATCTACACCCGGATATAAAATGCAACATACATTTTTCTTTTCATTATTGGATAAAGCTTTAAATGTTTCCTTGGATATTTGATAGGTTATCTCACCCTTGTCCCTTCTTGTAACTTCAAAACCTAAGGAACTAATGAATTCATTTGAAAATTCCTGTTTAGCTTTTTCCATCATAATATTGCCACCAAATTCAAGGAAATAATATTCTAATAGCAATCTTATAGCTTCTCGGCCATATCCATTATTTCTATATTTTCCTTGGATTTTTATATTAAATCTTGCAATCTTTGCTGCTGAGTCATAACCATGAAAGCTTACTTCTCCAACTGGTACATCATCTAAATTATATACTAAACAATAGAAGTTCTTTCCATCAGAAGGCGCAACCATTTTATGATAAAAGACCTTCCATTTTTCCTCTGGAAAATGATATATTCCCCCAATACCGTCCATGGTTTCTCTGTCATTCCATAAGTTTTGAACAAATTTGAGTTCCGAAAACTCTGGTTGTTTTATATAAACTAATTTTCCATCTCTTCTATAAAAATTACTTTCCATAATATCACCTAATATTTTCTATATTATATTAATAATATCTCATATTTTCACCTTTTAATCAAATGAATTATCAGAAAACTTTTTAATTCTTGTTAAACAAATATTTTTCTCATATAATTTTCCAACTATTTATTGATTTTTAAAATTAAAATCTATATAATGTTGTTTAGTATTTTTAAACTTTATGTTTAGTAAATTATGCTTTTATGAAATTAACTCAACTATTTATTTATAAATTATACGGGAGGAAAATCAAATGCAAATAGGTGAAAAAATCCGCAGATTAAGAATAGAAAAACAACTTACACAAGAAGAATTAGCAAATAGATGTGAGCTTTCAAAAGGTTTTATTTCTCAGTTAGAAAATGATTTAACTTCTCCTTCAATTGCAACCTTAATGGATATTCTTGAAATCCTAGGTACAAACTTAACTGAATTCTTTAGTGAAGATAACCAGGAAAGAATCGCTTTTACAAAGGATGATATGTTTGAAACAGAAAATAATGAACTTAAATACTCTTTAATGTGGCTAGTACCTAATGCACAAAAAAATGAAATGGAACCAATAATGATAAATTTAGAACCTGATGGCAGGTATACAGAAGAAGAGCCTCATGAAGGTGAAGAATTTGGATATGTACTATCTGGGGTTATTTTTCTTCATATCGGTGAAAAGAAATATAAGGTTAGAAAAGGCGAGAGCTTCTATTTTAAACCACGAGAAAATCATTATATTTCAAATGCAGGAAAAACTCCTGCGAAAGTAATTTGGATTAGTACTCCACCATCATTTTAGTAATCAGAAAGAGGTGCTTTATTTTGGGAGAAAATATTATAGAAATAAAAACTTTAACTAAATCTTATGAAGACAATGTTGTACTAAACAACATTAGTATGAATATTAAAAGAAATGAATTTATAACACTTTTAGGTCCAAGTGGTTGTGGAAAAACTACAACATTAAAGATTTTAGGTGGTTTTGAAAATCCCGATTCAGGTGAAGTTATTTTTGAGGGAAGCAATATTAATGATATACCTCCATATAAAAGACCCCTTAATACCGTTTTTCAAAAGTACGCTCTATTCCCTCATATGAACGTATATGAGAATATAGCTTTTGGATTAAAAATTAAAAAGTTACCTAAAGATGAAATTGATTCGAAGATTAAAGAAATACTTAAATTAGTTTCTTTGGAAAACTTTGAAGAACGTAGCATTGAATCTCTCTCAGGAGGCCAACAACAAAGAATAGCAATTGCACGTGCATTAGTTAATGAGCCTAAGGTTCTTCTTTTGGACGAGCCTCTTGGTGCCTTAGACTTAAAGTTAAGAAAAGAAATGCAATTAGAATTAAAAAAGATACAAAAAAAATTAGGTATAACCTTTGTTTTTGTAACTCATGATCAAGAAGAAGCCCTAACTATGTCTGATAAAATTATTGTTATGAATAAAGGGATAATTCAACAGATGGGAACTCCAGAAGATATTTATAATGAGCCTTCAAATGCTTTTGTTGCTAAATTTATTGGTGAGAGTAACATAATAAATGGTATCATGCTTGAAGATTATAAAGTGAATTTCTGCAGTAAAGATTTTGACTGCGTTGATAAAGGTTTCGAAATAAATGAAGAAATTCAAGTTGTTATTAGACCTGAAGATATTAAGATAACTGATAGTGAAAAGGGTATGCTTAAAGGCAAGGTTAATTCTGTAATATTTAAAGGTGTTCACTATGAAATCGAAGTTATAGAAAACGATAGAAGCTGGATTATTCACAACACTAAAAATGCAAAACCTGGAGATATCATTGGGATGGATATATATCCTGAAGATATACACATTATGAGAAAGGTTTCAGAAAATGAATAAGAAAAGGGGCCTTGCTGCCTATCCTTATTTATTATGGAGTTTACTTTTCATAGTAGTTCCTCTAATTATTGTATTATTTTTCAGCTTCACTAAAAAAATTGATTCTCAATATGTATTTAGCTTAGAAAACTACCAAAAACTTATATCACCACAATATCTTAAAGTTTTCGGAAGAAGTTTATTGCTTGCTATTATTTCTACAGTAGCATGTCTAGTTATGGGATACCCTATTGCGTACATGATTTCAAAGATGAATGTAGGTAAAAGAAATGTTTTAATTATGTTATTCATATTGCCAATGTGGATGAACTTTTTACTTAGAACTTATTCATGGCTTGCTATACTAGGCAAAAATGGAATTATAAATACACTTCTTGGTTATATAGGTATAGGACCACTAAATTTACTTTATAATGATGGGACAGTTATATTAGGAATGATTTATAACTTTCTTCCCTTTATGGTTATACCAATTTATACAGTATTAATTAAAATAGATAGTGATTTAATAAGTGCAGCGCAAGACCTAGGTGCTGATAGACGTATACTATTTAAAAGAGTAATTTTCCCACTATCAATACCTGGAGTTATGTCAGGGATTACTATGGTATTTATGCCTGCAGTATCTACTTTTATAATTTCCAGCCTATTAGGCGGTGGACAATATATGCTTGTTGGTAACTTAATCGAACAACAATTTACTAATATAGGTGACTGGAATTTCGGATCAGCAATTTCAATATTTATGATGATAATAATTTTAATTTCAATGGCATTATTATCTAGATATGAAGGTGAATCTGATAAGGAAGGTGGTGCACTATTATGATGAAGACCTTAGAAAAGATTAGCTCTAAGGTGTATATGTTCTTAATATATTTATTTTTATATGCACCAATACTTGCATTAATAGTTTTTTCCTTTAATAGCTCAAAATCGATGGCTTCTTGGGAAGGCTTTACATTAAAGTGGTATCAAGCGTTACTTGATAACGATAAAATACTTAAAGCTCTTTATAACACTTTATTAGTAGCTTTATCATCCTCAGTTATTTCTACTATAGTTGGAACTATAGCTGCCATTGGTATTTATAACATGAGAGGTAAAACAAAAAAATTAATTCTTAATATTAACTATTTACCTGTTTTAAACCCAGACATTGTTACAGGAATAGCTCTAATGAGTTTATTTGTTTTTATGCATTTAACCTTTGGCTTTAAAACACTTATGTTAGCTCATATAACATTTAATATTCCATATGTTATCTTATCTGTTTTACCAAAGCTAAAACAGATGCCAAGCAATATAACAGAAGCTGCATTAGATTTAGGGGCAACACCAAGCTATGCAATGAGAAAAATAATAATTCCTCAAATTACCCCTGGAATTGTTTCTGGCTTCATTATGGCCTTTACTATGTCTATTGATGATTTTGTAATTTCATTCTTTACTACAGGTTCAGGAGTCTCTAACCTATCAATAGAAATATTCTCAATGGCTAGACGTGGTATAAAGCCTGAGATTAATGCCCTCTCAACTTTAATGTTTATTACAGTACTAACACTATTAATCTTGGTAAACAAAAAAGATTTATCAAAGGAACCAGTTAAGAAAAATAAGCCAAGCAGTAACAAGAATGGAAATAGAGCTATGGCGTTTGCATTGGTTATAATACTTTTAGTTACTTCATTTGCTATATATGGCAAGAAGAAATCTGATAGAAAAGTTTTAAATGTATTTAATGTTGGTGACTATATTGATAAAGAGCTTATAACAAAATTCCAAGATGAAACTGGAATTAAGGTTAATTATGAAGAATATGATACAAATGAAATTATGTATCAAAAATTAAAAGGTGGAAATTCCAGCTATGATATTGTAGTGCCTTCAGACTATATGCTTCAAAAGATGATAAAAGAAGATATGGTTGAAAAATTAGATTTTAATAATATTCCAAACTATAAATACATTGATGATAAGTTCAAGAACTTATCATATGATCCTAAAAATGAATACTCTGTTCCTTATATGTGGGGAACTGTTGGTATTATTTATAATAAGACCATGGTTACTGATCCAGTTGATTCATGGAATATACTTTGGGATTCTAAATATTCAAAACAAATAATGATGTTTGATTCCATAAGAGATACTATGGCTATTTCATTAAAAAGACTTGGATACTCAATAAATACAACAGATCCAAAAGAAATAAATGAAGCAAAAGAAGAATTAATAAAACAAAAACCTCTTGTTAAAGCCTATGTAGTAGATGAAGTTAAAGATAGAATGATAGGCGGAGAAGCTGCCCTTGCTACAGTATGGTCAGGAGATGCTGTATACATGATGGAGCAAAACCCTGACTTAGAATATGTAGTTCCTAAGGAAGGTAGTAATAAATGGTTTGATACCTTAGTAGTTCCTAAGGATTCGCCTCATACAGAAGAAGCAGAAGCATTTATTAACTTCTTATGTGATCCTGAAAATGCAAAACAAAATGTAGAATACATTGGTTACTCTACTCCAAATAAGGAAGCATATAAGCTTCTAGATGAAGATACTCAAAATAATCCTGCATCATATCCTTCAGATGAATTATTAGATAAATGTGAAGTATTTGTAGACTTAGGAGACAGCTTAAAACTCTATGATGATGCATGGCTAGAAATAAAGAGTAACTAATTAATAGCCCCAGAATAAATACTGTATTCTGGGGCTATTTTTATAACTTTTAAGATATATGTTCTTTTTCTAATTCTAATTTATTAATTACTTCTGGAAACCATAAACTAATCTCTCTTAAAGCACTTTCTTTTGAATCAGATGCATGAACTGAATTCTCTGTTTTATCAATTGCATATAAGCTTCTAATTGTATTTGCTTCAGCTGCTTTAGGGTCTGTCGCACCATTTATTCTTCTTATCTCACTTATGGCATTTTCCCCTTCTAAAACTAATGCACATAATGGGCTTCTTGTAATATACCCAATTAAACTCTTATAAAAAGCTTTTCCTTCATGTTCTTTGTAATGTATTTCTGCTAACCCTTCAGAAACCTTTAACAATCTCATTGCTATTACTTTTAGACCATTTGACTCATATGCATCAACTATTTTTCCTATTAAATTTCTTTCTACAGCATCTGGTTTAATTAGTACTAAACTCTTTTCCACCATAGTTATAAACCCTCCTTAACTTAATAATCATAATTATAACAAATTTTCAGTATATTTCAAATATTTAAACAATTTTTATTTTGTTCCAAACTTTTTTCTTTGTTATAATATAAAAAGAATTATTAAATACCAAATTATACAGGAGGGTCCTATGAAAAGATATTTAATGATTGCCTCTGGAAGAGTTCAGGGGGTAGGTTTTAGATATTTTGTTTTACTTATTGCAAAAAAAACTCAAGTAACTGGAACTGTTCGAAATCAATCTAATGGTATGGTTGAAATCATGGTTCAAGGAGATGAAAATCAAATAGAAACTTTTAAAGCACAGCTTATGAAGGGTAATGGTTTTTCAAGAATAGATGATTTATCTACTAAGGAAGTTCCTCTAATTGAAAAAGAAAAAGCTTTCAGAATATCTTATTAAAAAAGGTTAGAGGCTTGTACATATGTACTCCTCTAACCTACTATTTTACTTAATTATTTTTAATTGCTTAACTCTTTAAACTTTTTATTTTCAGCATTGTTATCCAATATCATAAGATTATTTGCTTTAATTATAGATATTAGATTATCTGCATAAATCTTTTCCCCACTTGAGTTTTCATGGGTAGAATAGCCGCCCTTTTCTATTGCTTTGGCCATATCTTTATAGTTTTTAGCCTCAAATACACCTGCTTGCTTATATCTAACGTTATTACTTAAAAATTTTCCGTAATCCTCAAAAGATGCTTCAATGCTATCGTATACTCTAAATTTAGCCTTAATAGTTTCACCGTTATACTCAGTGGTTGTTATCAACTTGCTTGGACCTTTCCAACTCGTATCTGCCTTAATCCCGAAGTAATTATTAATTTCAGCGTAATTTCCCCAACCTGATTCTGCTATAGATTGAGCAACTACTACAGAAGGCAATATTCCGTATTTCTCATATATTTTATAGGCATATGGTTCTACTGTTTTTATAAATTGAAGATTTTTATCTGTATAGTTTTCTGGATATAACCCCATCTTTTGAAGCTGGTCATAGTAATTATGTACTCTTGTTTTTTCCTTATCTGTATATTGCAATTCATCAATTATTTCATCTATACCTTTAGAACCATAATATGTTTTTCCTGAAACTTTCTTTTCTACTACAAACTTTTCAGCTAATGCTTTAACCTTACTCTCATCCATTTTAGTGAAATAGTTATTTTCTTCAATTGCACTTACTGCTGCAATCTCTTTCCAATTAAGTTGTATTTTATTCTCTCCAACTGAATCTGCTTCATTCATGTATAACTTCATTGCATCCTTAGTAATTGCGATATTTTTTAATCTATTTTCTTCAAGTTTATATCTATTATATTTTTTTACTCCCACAATAGAAACTATAGTTATCACAACTAAAAGAGCAACAAAAACTATATATTTCATTCTTTTCTTTCCCATTTTAACACCTCACCTTTACATAATATCATAAAAAGTCGTATTTTGAATATAAAAAAAATCGTCTAGACGATTTTTTTCTCGCATCTGCCTTTCCAAACGCATGTGAGGAAAAATTGGCAGGCGACTAATTCTATTTTTTTATTCTTTAGGGGAGTCTAGTTAATCCTTAGATTATAATTCAAACTTATGATGATATACGAACCCTTATAATATTATAAATTCCTAAAGAGTAAAAAACACCAGAAAATTTCTGGCGTTTTTATTAATTATTTCTTAATTAACTTTTTTGCTATACTATTGATTTATTTACTGCACTTATTACAGCCTTAATTGAAGCTAAGATAATATTATTATCTGTTCCTACTCCATAATGTTTTCTACCATCTTTATCTATTATTTGAATATATGCTACAGATTCTGCATTTGAATCATCACCTAAAGAATGTTGATTATATGAGCTTACCTTGAAACCATCTATAATATTATTCAATCCTTTAACAAATGCATCTATAGGGCCATTACCTACCCCTGCAATGTTCATTAGCTTAGCTTTATAATTTATAGATGCTAGTATTTCAATATCTTTTTTACTTACTTCTTTACTATTTATTTCAATACTTTCAAGAGATATTGGTGAGTCAATATTTAGATATGATTTCTTAAACGCATCATATATAACTTCAGAATTAACTTCTTTTACACTCTCGTCTGCAATACTTTGAATCACTAGGCTAAAATCTTTCTGCATAAACTTTGGAATAGAAAATCCATAGTAATTTTGCATTATAAAGGCTATTCCACCTTTACCTGACTGTGCGTTAATTCTAATTATTGCTTCATAGTTTCTGCCAACATCCTTAGGATCTATAGGTAAATATGGTACTTCCCAATAATCTTCTTCACTATAAACACCTAAGCCCTTCTTTATGGCATCTTGATGTGAACCTGAATATGCAGTATACACAAGAGAACCAGCATAAGGTTGTCTATCTGGAACTGGCATTTCGGTACACTCTTCATATACCCCAATAACTTCATCTATACAACTAAAATCTATTTCTGGATCTATACCTTGGGTATATAAATTTAATCCTAATGTGACTAAATCAACATTTCCCGTTCTTTCTCCATTTCCGAATATAGTTCCTTCAATACGATCTATACCAGCGAGCATTGCAAGTTCTGCTGTTGCTACAGCTGTTCCCCTATCATTATGTGGATGTGCACTTAAAATAATCTTATCTCTATCTTTTATATTATCTGAAAACCATTCTATTTGATCTGCATATACATTGGGTGTATACATCTCAACTGTTGTTGGTAGATTTAATATGATTTTATTTTCTGTAGTTGGTTTCCATTCATCAACTACAGCTTCGCATATATCTAGTGCATAGTCTAGTTCTGTTCCACTAAAACTTTCTGGTGAGTACTCCAAAATAAACTCTGTTTCAGGATATTCTCTAACTAATTCCTTTATTATTCTTGTACCCTCAACTGCTAAATCAATAATTTCTTTCTTACCTTTATTAAATACTACTTTTCTTTGAACTACTGATGTGGAATTATATAAATGAACTACTGCCTTTTTTATACCTTTAAGTGCTTCAAAAGACTTTTCTATAAGTTCTCTTCTTGCTTGTGTTAATATTTGAATAGTTACATCATCTGGAATAAGATTGTTTTCTATTAAATATCTGGTAAAATCATATTCAATTTGTGATGCTGCTGGAAATCCAACTTCAATTTCCTTGTACCCCATTTTTACAAGTAAATTGAAAAATTCTATCTTTTTTTCTAAACTCATAGGATTTCTTAATGCTTGATTTCCATCTCTCAAATCCACACTACACCAAATAGGTGCCTTGTCAATAAGTTTGCTTGGCCACTTTCTCTCTTTTAGTTCTACATTTTTGTACTGTTTGTACTTTTTAAATCCTTCTTTTTTCATAATTATAGCCCCCTTAATTTATTCTTATATTAGAAAAAGCGTAGAAATTGCATTTAAAATTTCGTAGCCTTAAATACACGTTTTATTATTTTTAGATAACAAAAAAGCGCCCTTACACTCCATTGGAGCGCAAAGGCGCGGTACCATCCAAACTTATAACTTAATTATAATAACGGTTATTAACCGGTTGAATCTACTTAATTTCAATCCACAGCTCATTGAGCGAGTTCAGAAATGTTATCTATAGTCTCACACCACCCGACTACTCTCTTAAAAATTAAATCTCCTACTACTCTCAGTCATCGCTTTTTCAAGGGTTTTATTATAGAGAAACTTTAATTTTACTTGTTAGAAGATTGTGGTTTCTGACAATTTTCTGGCATGTAAAATTATTAGTTGAACAGAAACTTTTAAAAGTTTCATTTTTTAAGTTGTAATTATTTAAAATTAACCCCAATTTATAATTTCAAATAATATATCATTTACTAATTTAGTAAAATATTATACTAATTCAAACTAAAAGTCAATGCTATTTTTCCAATTGTTTTAAAACATAATTTGGTAGAGCAAAAGCTCCTTTATGTATTTCTTCATTATAATATTTTGTATTTTCAAGCTTTTCTTTAAACTTAAAGCCTTTAAAATCATTAATAGGATCATATTTCTTTGAAGCAAATCCAAATAACCAATGACCTGATGCATAAGTTGGCATATTATATTGATATGCTTTGCATATAGGGAATATCTTACCGATCTTATTATATGCTCTTTTCATTTCTCTAGCATTATTAGGATAGTAAGGACTTTCGCATTGATTTACCATTATTCCTTCTTCTGTTAGAGCCTTATAGCAATCATTATAAAATGCTTCAGAGAATAATCCTTCTCCTGGTCCTATTGGATCTGTTGAATCTACTATTATTAAATCATAATAATTTTCTTTATCTTTGATGTATTTTATTCCATCTTCATAATATACAGTTACTCTTGGATCATTAAGTTTACAAGAAGTATAAGATAAGTAATCCTTTGAAGCTTGAACTACTACTGGATCAATTTCTACCATATGAATCTCTTCAATAGTAAGGAAGCCAGTTAATTCTCTTACAGTTCCTCCATCTCCTCCACCTATAACTAATGCTCTCTTTATATTAGGATTTACACCTAAAGCTACATGTGTAATCATTTCATGATAAATAAATTCATCTTTTTCAGTAACCATAGTCCAGCCATCTATAACTAATACACGACCAAACTCATAAGTATCTATTATATCTATTTTTTGAAAATCACTCTTTCCTGAAAATACATGACCTTTAACCTTCATAGAAAATTTAACATTTTCAGTTTGATTTTCTGTAAACCATAATTCCATATTATTCACTCCTACTCCATAAATTCAAAAGGCTTATGAGATGTTATATCCACATCTACTTTTGAATAATTTTTAATTTTTTCAACAATCCCTCTTGCGATTTCAGTTGATTCACTTCTCTCAGCTTCTAGAACCTTTTCAAGGTATGCAAAGGCATCCCATGGATTGATAGTATCTCCACAAGTATATAAATCAACAGACGCATAGCCATATTCCGGCCAAGTATGAATTGTAAGATGAGATTCTTGAATTATTACAGCTCCACTTACTCCCCAAGGATTAAATCTATGAAAACAACTTGTCACGATAGTAGCCTTTGATTTAATTGCAGCTTCTTTCATGTACTTTTCAATTATTTCATGATCTTTTAATGTTTCCTTATTACAGTTGTAATATTCAATTAAAATATGTCTTCCTAGTTGTTCTATATGCATTTAAATCCCTCCTAAATTATTCACCTATAATTTATTTACATAGAATTTTATTAGTAATTTATTTATTTTAAATAATTTTTATCTCTTTTATCTTCAATTTGTTTAGTAATACCTAACTTTCAGTTTAATTTATTAAATTTATAAACTTTTGTTTAGTAATATTAAACTACCAGTTTTATATATATTAACCATCTAATAATATACCACACTTTAAATACATATATGTAATCCGAAATTCAATCAAAAATGGGATATAAGTTAATTTAGAGCAACTTACATCCCACTTACTACGGTTTCCTTTGATTATCTCGATTTTTTATTGAAAATATATTAAATAATTGTATTTCTTATTTCTTGAATTTCTTTATGAATTTCATCAATAATGCTTTGTTCATTTTTGCCTAAAAAACCTAAAGACATTTCATATATTTCTATTTCTCTTTTATAGTTATTCTTTCTGCTTCTAAACTTTTCTTCATAGGGTCTATCTATATAATCTTTAACTAATAACCCATAGTATTCCTGGCTACCAAACTCTTTTGCTAACTTCAATTTTTCCAAATAATACAGATCATTTTTTTCTTTTTTAATAAGATAATCAATTAATAAGTTAAAATGTTCTCGTGACGTATCTGATGCCTTTATTTTACTAAAGTATTTCTCGTCATTATTCAATGAGAAAATAATTTCTTCATTTACGCCCAATTTTATTAACTTCTCTTTTAACTCATATACTTTCCAATAATTTTTGGTTTCTATTAATAAATCTATATATGTGTCATACACTTCTTTAATTGTAAATTCTATTTCTTTACTTAACAATATTAAGGAAATTAGTTGTTCTAAACATTCAATAGCTTTATTTAAATTATGTACCTCATAGTTATATTTATACTCAAACCACAGGTCTCTTTGCCATAGAAATACTTTGTTTTTAATTCCCTCCTTATAATGCTCTCTTTTAGAAATATTATAAGACTTGTTCAAAAAAATAAATGAATCAAGGAATTCTCTTTCCAGCTCTGCTATATATGCTAAGTTCAAATAAAAATCTTCTTTTTCTCCATATTTAGATAATGACCTATAACAAAATTCCTTTGCAGTATCCAACTCTTCTAATTTAATTGAGCAATCGATCATTGAAAAATAACATTGAAGCTCTTCGTCATTCTCTTCAATTTCATCTAAAGCCTTCATAAACATATCAAAAGCTTCTTTATATTTTTCTTCATTCTTTAATCTATTGCCCTCATTTATTAGAAGTTGAAACTTTCCCCTTGACATTATCTCACCACCTTTTTTTTAATAATAATCTCTATTTATAATAATTTATTTTAGCCACTTCTTTGCTGAACTTTCAAAAATTGAGTTTACGTATGCTTATTCTGAAATATGTAACTCCAACTATAGATTTATTCTGTCGTTTCTTGGTTGAACATTCCAAGCAGTATGATTCATAAATGGGGTTTGCGTATGCTTATTCTGAAATAAGCAACTTCAACTAACGATTTATTCTATCGTTTCTTGGTTGAACATTCCAAGAAATGATATTCACAAATCGAGTTTACGTAAGCTTATTTCTATTATACCAATAAATTGCAAAAAAGAAAAAGCTAGAGGTATAAGCGTTATACTTATACTTCTAGCTTTAAGTTTTAAAATTACTCTTTGTATTGAAGGGCATCTCTACCTTCTTCTCCAGTACTTATTCTAACAACATTCTCAACATTATATACAAATATCTTTCCATCGCCTATTTTTCCAGTATGAAGTACTTTTTTTGCTGCCTTAACTACTTCCTCAACTGGTACATCACATACAACAATTTCAACTTTTATTTTAGGCAATAGATTTATATCTACAGTAGTTCCTCTATAAAATTCTTTGTGCCCCTTTTGTGTTCCACAACCTAACACGTTTGATACAGTCATACCTGTTATCCCAATTTCATTTAATGCATCTTTAAGATCATCAAATTTACTTTGAGAAGTAATAATATCAACTTTTGATAATTTTTGACTCATAATAATACCCCCTTATTAGCTTAATCCGCCGTAAGCTTCCTCTCCATGATTTGAAACGTCAACTCCAGCTTGTTCGTCTTCATTAGAAACTCTTAATCCAATAGTCTTATCAATAACCTTTAAGATTATAAATGTCATTACTGCTGCAAATGCTATAGTTGCGACAATAGCTATTAATTGAGCGCCTAATAAATGTATATTACCATAAATCAATCCATCTGCACCAGCTGAATTTATACTTTTTGATGCAAATATACCTGTTGCTATACCTCCCCAGATACCTCCTATACCATGACATCCAAAAGCATCTAACGCATCATCATAGTTTAACTTTGATTTTAATATTGTTACTGCAAAGAAGCATATGAATCCACCGATAGCTCCAATTGCAATTGAAGACATTGGACTTACAAAACCAGCTCCTGGTGTAATTGCAACTAATCCAGCTACAAGTCCACTTGCTGCTCCAAGTGCAGTTATTTTTCCTCTGTGTATATATTCACCAATACTCCATGCAATTGCTGAAGCTGCAGCTGCTGTATTTGTTGTAATAAATGCATTAAATGCTACATCACTAACAGAAAGAGCACTACCCGCATTAAATCCATACCATCCGAATAATAGTAATCCTGCTCCTAAAACTGTAATTGTAAGGTTATGCGGTGTAACAGTTTCTTTCTTTCTCCTTTGTCCTAAAACCAATGCTGCAACTAAACCTGAAACTCCTGAACTTATATGAACTACGTCACCTCCAGCAAAGTCTAATGCACCTAGGTTTCTAATCCAACCTCCAACACCCCATACCCAGTGAGCTAGAGGATCATATACAAAAGTTGCCCATAATAACATGAATAGCATAAATGCCATTGTTTTCATTCTTTCAGCTATTGCACCTGAAATTAATGCAGGAGTTATAACTGCAAACATCATTTGAAACATCATAAATGCTTGGTGAGGAATTGTACCTGCGTAATCAGCATTTGGTTCAAATCCAACCCCGTTTAATCCTAAGAAATTAAATCCACCTAACACTCCATTAATATCCGATCCAAAGGCTAATGTATACCCTATAAGTATCCATTGAATTGAGATAATTGCTATTGCACCATAACTGTGTAAGGTTGTACTCAATACATTCTTTCTTCTAACCATACCTCCATAAAATAATGCTAAAGCTGGTGTCATTACTAATACTAGAACTGTTGAAACAAAAACAAACACCGTATCTGCACTGTTAATTGCGTTCATAATAAAACCTCCCCTTAAATAAATTCCAAAATAAATTTGTATTATTACTATGTTTAAAATTTTACTATTCAACTGATTATTTGTCAATAAAATTGTCATTTTGTTGACATATCTTTATTAATTTTAGGTTTTTTATGCCATTTTCTTATTTAAATGATGTACAATTAACTTAGTCTATTTTTATATTTTTTTGTTTATAGCTAACAATAAAGCATAAAAAAATATATTTTAACTTGTACACAAAAGACTAAAATTATAAATTTTAAAAGATCCGCCCTTGTAAATGTTTACTGGATTGTGCAAATATAAAAGCTACACTAAAATAAATCTATTTTAGTGTAGCTTTAGCACAAAACTTTTATACAGGGTTTTAGGTTCAACTAATAATTTATTCAAACAAGAATAAATTAAGTTTCCTATAAAAAACCCTATATTATACTATTCTGTTTTTATTCTCTCCAGCATAAAATGCTTTAATGTTATCTATTAAGTTACTAAACAATCTTTCTCTAGACTCTAAACTTGCCCATGCTATATGAGGAGTAACTACTAGCTTTTGTTTATTTTTTATTTTAAGTAATGGATTATCCTCATTAATCGGCTCTACTTTAAACACATCTAGAGCTGCTGCCTTTATTATATCCTCGTCTAGTGCTCTAGCTAAGTCCTCATCGACAACTATAGGTCCTCTTCCCATATTAATAAGTACAGCATTTTTTTTCATTTTAGAAATATTATCATAATTCATTAATCCTTGAGTTTTATCATTTAGAGGTGAGTGAATTGATAAAATATCAGAAGTTCTTAATAGTTCATCTAATTCTACTCTTTTGTAATCAGAATTATTATTTTGTCCTGAGGTAGAATAATACTGAACATTGGCACCGAAAGCTACTGCTATTTGTGCAACTTTTCTTCCTATTGCTCCTAATCCTACTATTCCCCAAGTCTTCCCTGATATATCATTATATTCTTTATCTAAATTAGTGAATATAGGGCTCTTTGAATATTCCCCACTTTTAACGTAGTTATCATAATATGCGATTTCGTCATAAATATGAAGTAATGTAGCAAAGGTATGTTGAGCTACTGTATTTGTAGAATATCCTGCCACGTTTGTAACAGCTATATTTCTCTCTTTTGCATACTCCACATCAATATTATTATACCCAGTTGCCATTTCACAAATAAGTTCTAATTTTGTATTTCCTGATAAATTACTTTCATTTAATACAACCTTATTAGTTAATATTACATTTGCATCTTTAACTCTTTCAGCTACTAATTCACTTGGAGTAATATCATAATACTTTACATCTCCAAATTCTTTTAAAAGCTCAAAATTCACATTTCCCATAGTTCTGCCATCTAAAATTACTATACTTCTCATATGTGCCTCCTATTTTAAAACATTACTAGCTATTATTATAGCACATAACCTTTAAGTCTTTTAAGAATGGTTTGTAAATCTTCTCCTTTTCTATGGCTGTAATCTTCAATCTGGTCCATAGATAACTTTGTTAAATCAAAGTATCTTGAACTTTTTGAAGCAAAATACAAACCACATACTGATGAAACAGGATTCATCATATAATGTTCTGTTAGCATAACTTTAATTTTTTCTGTTCCATCTAAGAGTTTAAATACTTTTTCCATTTCCTTTTGATCCTTAAGTGAAGGATAACCAAATGCAGGCCTAATTCCTCTATATTTACTTTGGAAGATTTCTTTCATGCTTAAGTCTTCATTTTCATCGTAAGCCCAAAATTTCTTTCTAATATCCTCATGTAGTTTTTCTGCAGAAGCTTCGGCTAATCTATCACATAATAGTTTAAGCATAATAGCACCATAGTCATCTCCTGAGTCCTTAAGTTCTTTTTCATACTCATACGCGCCATCCCCTGCAGTCACAATAAATGCACCTATATAATCTTTTATATTTGAGGTTTTTGGTGCAATAAAATCTGCCAAACTTAAATACTCGCCTTTATTACTTTGCCTTTGTTGACGTAGGAAATAAAATTTTTCTATTTCTTTATTATTCTCATCATATAAAGTAACTTCATCACCTTCTGAGTTACATGGGAATATGCCATACACTCCCTTTGGAACTATTCTTCCATTTTCCTCAAGAGTATCTAACATTGAATTAGCATCTGCTAATAACTTCTTCGCCTCTTCACCATATTTCTCATCCTCTAATATTTCTGGATAAGTTTTTTTCATTTCCCAAGCAATAAAGAAGAAAGTCCAATCAATATATCTTCTTAATTCCTGAATGCTATAGCTTATCTCTTGTTTACCTATAACCTTTGGAATTGCTATATCTTCTTTTCTCCATTCCAGCTTTAATGCTTTTTCCCTTGCTTCTTCTATAGAAACATTATTGATTTTAATATTATTATAATTATCTCTTACTTCCTGATACTCTTCTTTAATTTTAGTTATATAGCCTTCTTTATCTTTAATAAGCTCTTTTAAAATTTCAACTGTTTTAGAGGCATCTCCCCCATAAATAACACCTTTTGAATAATTAGGTTCTATTTTTAGTGCCGTATGAGTTTTTGATGTAGTAGCCCCTCCAATTATTAATGGTATATCAAAACCTTGTCTTTCTAATTCTGAAGCAACATGGGCCATTTCATCTAGTGATGGAGTAATAAGACCACTTAATCCTATAACATCTACTTCCTCTTCCTTAGCTCTTCTTAATATTTCTTCACAGCTAACCATTACTCCTAGGTCAATGACTTCAAAATTATTGCAAGCTAAAACTACTCCTACGATATTTTTACCAATATCATGTACATCACCTTTTACAGTAGCTAGTAGAACCTTACCTGCTTTAGCTCCTGATTTTGAATTTTCTTGTTTAATAAATGGTAGTAATATTTCAACAGCTTTCTTCATAACTCTAGCTGACTTTACCACTTGAGGAAGGAACATCTTTCCATCTCCAAAAAGCTCTCCTACAATCTTCATACCATCCATGAGTGGTCCTTCAATTATACTTAAAGCCTTATATTTAGCTTCTCTTGCTTCCTCTAAATCAACATCTAAATAATCACCAATTCCTTTAACTATAGAATTGCTTAATCTCTTTTCTAAAGATTCATTTCTCCAAAGTTCAACCTTTGTATCACTAGTTACTCCTGCACCTTTAAATCTTTCTGCAGCCTCTAAAAGTTCTTCACTTGCTTCTGGTTTTTTATTTAAAACAACATTTTCTACAAGTTCTAATAAATCTTTCGGAATATCATCATATATTTTAATCATTCCTGGATTTACTATTCCCATATCCATTCCATTCTTAATGGCATGATATAAGAAAACAGAATGCATAGCCTCTCTTATTGCATTATTTCCTCTAAATGAAAAGCTTAAGTTTGATACTCCACCTGATACTTTTGCATATGGAAGATTTTCTTTTATCCATTTAGTAGCCTTTATAAAATCAACTGCATATCCATTATGTTCTTCCATTCCAGTTGCAATTGCAAGAATGTTAGGATCAAATATTATATCTTCTGGTGGAAATTTAATCTTTTCAGTTAATAAATCATAGGCTCTCTTACAAATAGCTTTCTTTTTTTCGAAGGTATCTGCTTGCCCATTCTCATCAAATACCATTACTACAACCGCGGCACCAAAAGATTTAATTATTTTTGCTTTCTTTAAAAACTCCTCTTCTCCCTCTTTTAAAGAAATAGAGTTTACTATAGGTTTTCCTCCTATAGATTCTAATCCAGCTAAAATAACTTCCCATCTTGATGAATCAATCATAATTGGTTTGCTTGCAATCTCTGGTTCAGATGCTAAAAGCTTAAGAAAATTCTCCATTTCCTCTTTTGCCTCTAAAAGACCATCATCAAAATTTATATCTAAAACCTGAGCTCCATTTTCTACCTGTTCTCTAGCAATTGCTAATGCTTCTTCATATTGCTTTTCTCTAATAAGCCTTGCAAATTTAGCTGATCCAGCCACATTTAGTCTCTCACCTATATTTATGAAATTATTTTCTTCTCTGGCTTCTAATAATTCTAATCCAGCGTATTTACTATATATTTTAATCTCAGGAATCTTTCTTGCTCTATATTTACTTACTAGTTCACTAATTGCTTTAATATGTTCAGGGGTAGTACCACAACATCCACCAACTATATTTAAACAGCTATCTTCTAATAATTCTTTAAGATTTTCAGCTGTAACATCAGGAGTTTCGTCATATTCTCCTAATACATTTGGCAATCCTGCATTAGGATAAACTGATATAAATAACCCTTGGCTTTTAGCTAACTCTTTTACAAATGGAACTAACTCCTTAGCTCCAAAGGAACAGTTTAATCCAATAGAAATAACATACTCACTACTCATAGATGCACAAAAAGCTTCTAAGGTCTGTCCAGATAGTATTCTTCCACCTTTGTCATTGATTGTACCTGATATCATTATTGGAAGTGCTTTGTCTTTTTCCTCAAAAACTTCTTCAGCTGCAATAATAGCAGCTCTAGCATTTAACGAATCAAATATAGTTTCAATTAATAGTAAATCTACTCCTCCTTCTACAAGTCCCCTAATTTGTTCTTTGTAAGATTCCTTAACTTGTGCAAAATTAACACTTCTATAAGCAGGATTCTCTACCTCTGGAGACATTGATAATGTCTTATTGGTAGGACCAACAGAACCAGCCACATATCTATACCTATCTTTTGTAGTATATTGATCTGCAGATTCACGCGCTATTTTAGCACTATTAAGATTTATATCATAAACTAAATGAGTAAGTTCATAATCTTCTTGAGAAATTATAGTACTATTAAAGGTATTTGTTTCTATAATATCTGCCCCAGATTCTAGATAATTCTTATGTATTTCTTTTATTATATCTGGATTTGTTAAAGATAATATATCATTATTCCCCTTTTGATCCCTAGGGAAATCCCTCAATAATTCTCCCCTATAATCCTCTTCATTAAGCTTAAAAGATTGAATGCTAGTTCCCATTGCCCCATCAAGAACTAAAATTCTTTCTTCTAAATCCTTAACCAATCTTGAATTTTTAAATAAATGCCCCCTCATGCTTACCTCCGTTATTTCAAAATTATATTTCTTTATTTGTGATATTTTCATTTATTATACTATACAAAGACCATCAATTCTAGTAAATCCCATATATAAAATAGGATATACAAAAAAGTCGACTATTTATTTAATATAAATAATCGACTTTTTACAAATACATAAAATTTAAATATAATAATCCTATTCCCAAGAACTATAATTATCGATGTAAGTTAATGCTTCCAGCCTACATTCTGGGCAAGCAATGTCTTTTATCTCATTGTAATCAATTACTTTTCTAAGCTTGCTTCCACAATTACTACAAAA
Source organism: Clostridium sp. 'White wine YQ' (assembly GCF_028728205.1). Classification (NCBI taxonomy): domain Bacteria; kingdom Bacillati; phylum Bacillota; class Clostridia; order Eubacteriales; family Clostridiaceae; genus Clostridium; species Clostridium sp. 'White wine YQ'. The sequence goes on along the minus strand of NZ_JAQYUU010000001.1, from coordinate 526,109 downwards.
TATCTCCTCTTCATAAGAAATTCCATGAGAAAATACTACTTTAAGTATACTTTTATCAATTATATTTTTACAATCAATACAATAAAACAATTGTCTTACAACAGTATATTTTTCTATTGGGTATACCTCATTCATCTTTTTTACTATTCTTCTGCATTTTTCATCAGCAGCTTTTAAAATTTCTTCTAGCTGAGGCTGATATGAACCTGTACCCAATAGGAACTCTTGAGAAAAGTGGCAATTATTACACCTTATGATAACCCCATTACCCATTACTCAACACACCTTATTTAATAATATAGTATATCTATATTACATAAGTAACACTTTATTCATATATAATTAAAATTTATCCTATATTATATAGTTTTTTCTCAAATTTTTTAAAGATGTATTTTATAAGTATAGCCATGCTGATACCAAGCAGTGCTCCTCCTAAAACATCACTTAAATAATGAACCATTAGATAAATTCTAGAAAATCCTATTACTATAGCTAAGGAAAATATTATAGCTCTATATTTTTTAAAATATGAACTTAAAATTGTTGCTGCTGCAAAAGAGCTAGCAGTATGTCCTGAAGGAAAGGAAAATCCACTTGGAGCCTTAATTAAAAGCTTTATTTCCTGCATGCTCATAAATGGTCTTTCTCTTCTAACCAAATTTTTTATTCCTATTTCTCCAACCAAATAAGTTAAGAGTAACGCAACTAATGTAACAACTCCAATTTTTCTATACTTTTTTTGTGTAAGCAAGATAATAGATATTATAATCCAAACTAGTCCTCCATTACCGAGAGTTGTGAATATCGGCATGATTGTGTCAAAAAACTTATTATCTAGATTATTTTTAATAAAATCTATTGTTCCTAAATCTATATAATTAATAAAATCCATACAAAATCCTCCATAGACAATATATAAATTCTAGAATATAAGAACTTTTATGTCAAATTAAAAAAGGCTTAAATTAGCCTTTTAAATTTTCTCATCTCATATTAAAATATTTTATCTTCAACTACTATTAATGATTTAGGATCAACCTTATTAAACCATGTATTTAATTTTCTTTTTGCCTTATCTTTAACTTCCTGGTCAATATGTCTTGATATTTTCATTATTGCAAATGCTAATGCTGCAAAGTCATCACTATAGCCTGCAAATGGTATAAAATCAGGTATAGCATCAAAGGGAAGTATAAAATAACCTAAGGCACTAATTACAATAGCTCTCTCTTTCATTGAGATTTCTGGTTTTTGTAATGTATAAAATAATATTAATACCGCGTAAACAACTTTAATTCCAGCGCTTTTTGAATAATCTTTAATCTTACCCAAAAGTTTACTTTCAGAAAAATATTTACTATAATCCTTTTTCATTAATTTTTCCCTCCTATAAATTTAATAACACCTATGAAATCACATCTAATATTTCTACTTTCCCATCAAAATTATATATAGCAGAAGCAACAATTAATCTTCCATCCTTTATTGCATCTGTGACTATACTACTTTTAAGTATTTCCCTAAGTGTATTACCAATATTCTCAATTATACTTTCTTGATATAAGTCCTTATAAACTCTTGTTTTTACTCTTTTAACTGACGGAGAAATTCTTTCAAGTATAGATTTTATTTCTCCTTGATATTTTCCTTCTCCCTTTTCATACTTAATTGCAAAATTGACTGCTGCACATCCCTGATGCCCTAATACCATAAGTACAGGTATATTAACCGCTGTTATTCCATATTCAATTGAGCCTAAAGCCTCACTGCTAATTATATTTCCAGCTAATCTTATTTCAAATATATCCCCCAGCCCTTGATTAAAAATTATTGTTGGAGTTATTCTTGAATCTGAACAAGATAAAATCGTTGCAAATGGATTTTGCCCCTCTTCTAAACTTTTTATCATTGCTTCTGATATATCAACTTCCTCATAATTTTTCTTATGATAAAACCTCTCATTTCCTTCTATAAGCTTATCTAAATAATACTTTCCCGTTCGAACATTATTCATATCTTTCATTTGTTTTAGCCCCTTTATTATAAATTTATTGATATTATATCATAAAAATAAGGCTTGTAAATATGATTATACAAGCCTTACTTATTTTATAAATTATTTAAACTCGTTTAAGAATTTTTCAACATCCTTAACTTGCCACTTTCTATCAATTATTGGTGGCTTATTTTTTATAACTGGATGCAAATCCTCAAATGTAGCCTTTCCTTCTTCCTTGTATAAAATACCTGTAGGTATTTTATCTCCAAATTCTAGTGCCTTTTCCATCGCCTTCACTCTATCTGTTACATCATAATCCTTAGGCAATCTATATACCCTATCTTTATACCACTTAAAGGTGTTTACTTTATTAAAGCTAACGCAGGGTTCTAATACGTCTACTAATGCGTAGCCCTTATGATTTATAGCTTCTTTTAAAACACTTACAAGAGTTTCCTTATCTCCAGAAAAAGCTCTTCCTATAAATGTAGCTCCTGCCGCCAATGCTACTGCAAGAGGATTTATTGGATTTTGAATTACTCCTTCAAATTGCATTGAAGTTATCTGTCCTAGAAATGTAGTTGGGGACCCTTGACCTTTTGTTAATCCATATATCTGATTATCTCCAACAATTTGAGTAATATTTAAGTTTCTTCTTATAGCATGTAAGAAATGATTTCCACCTTCGCCATAGGCATCTCCATCCCCTCCTACAATAATAACTTTCAAATCCTTATTTACTAGCTTTATTCCTTGCGCCGGTGGAAGGGCCCTTCCATGCAGTCCATTAAACCCATTTACTTTTAAATAATGTGGCATCTTTGCAGCTTGACCAATCCCTGAAACTACAACTACCTCATGTGGCTCTATATCAAGTTCTGCTAGAGTTTCTTTTATCCCTTCTAAAAGTCCGAAATTTCCGCAACCAGGACACCAAGCATTTTCATCCTTTGATTCAAATATTTTTATATCAAGCATATTATTTCACCTCACTTTTTAACCTTTCAACTAGTTCGTACCCGTTAATTTGTCTACCATCATACTTAAGGATACTTGAATCCATTAGAATTCCTGTTTCTTGAGTTATTAATTTTCCTAATTGACCTGTAAAGTTTTGTTCTACATTTATAAACTTAACCTTACCTTTATATTTTTCTAATGTTTTTTTAGGCAAAGGATAAATATCTCCGAAGCTTAATGCGCCAAATTTATCTTCCTCTTTATTTAATAATTCAACTGCTTCTTTTAATGCTCCAAAAGTTGAACCCCATCCTATTAGTATCACTTGTGGATTTTCACTTCCCATATATTTAGGTTCCTCAATATCATTTTCAATTAACTTTTGCTTTTTCATTCTCTTTTCCATCTGTTCAATTCTTACTTTTTCCGATTCTGTGATATGAGAATCTTCATTGTGCTCATCTGAATCTACTAAAACTGTCTGCCCTTTTATTTTTCCAGGAACAATTCTTGGAGAGATTCCATCATCTGTTAGTAAGTATCTCTTATATTCTTCTCCCTCTTGGAACTCTTCCTCGCGCCATTTACCTCTATCTATTGTAAGCATATCTAAATTGAAATATGGAACTGTAACCTTTGCATCTGCTAAATATTGATCTGTTAATAAGACAACTAGTGTCTGGTATTTCTCTGCTATATTTAAGGCTTTAAAAGTCTGATAAAAAGCATCTTCAGCATTTCTTACAGACAATACTGCTCTAGGGAATTCTCCCTGTGATGCAGTTAATAAAAAACTTAAATCACTTTGTTCTGTTCTTGTTGGAAGACCTGTAGCTGGTCCAGGTCTTTGAGAGTCTAGTACTACTATAGGTGTTTCAGTAATACCTGCAAGTCCAAAGGCTTCAACCATCAAGGCTACTCCTCCACCAGATGAGCCTGTCATTGCTCTCGCACCAGCATAAGATGCACCTATTGCCATATTTAATGCAGCAATCTCATCCTCTACCTGCTCAACTACAATTCCTGCTTGAAGTTGTTTTTTTGATAAATATGTCATTACTGAAGTGGCTGGTGTCATTGGATATCCACAATAGAAATTTAATCCGCCTGCTAAAGCTCCTAATGCAATGGAAGTATTTCCATCTAAAATCAAGTTTTTTTGATCCACTAATGGTTTAAGTTCATATTTTTTATTTACCAATTCATATCCCTTAGTTAAAGCTTTTAGATTGATCTCTCTTATCTCAGCAGCAAACTTTTTAGGAAAAACTTCTTCTATTTTGTCCAGTGATATTCCAAAAAACTTAAGAATAGCTCCTAGTCCTACCATTCCTAAAGCTTTTGATAACTTAAGTTCTAAAGAAATTTTCTTAAGTGGTAGTGTTTTAACCCTATCATCTTCTGAATGTATTCCTTCATCTACGATTGCTATTCCCTCCGAAGATAATCTTTTAAGATGTATATCCACTGTATTTTGATCTAATGCAAAAATAAAATCTAGATTTGGAGAATGACTGTATATAGGCTCATCCCCAAACCTTACTTGAATAAAATTGTGTCCTCCTCTTACTCTAGACATATAATCTTTATTTGAAAAAACATTATATCCTTTTAACTTTAGTATTTTTTCTAAAAAATCACTTATGGTGTCCATCCCTTGTCCTGCGGCTCCACCAATTAATATATTATACTTCACGTTTCATGCCTCCTTGTATTTTTGTATATATTTAAAATCATTAATCTCTTTTATACCTTCATTATAGTTGATATATATTATTAATCAATAATAATTATCACCCATTTCCAATGATTAGCATGCCCCTGGTGGGTATATTGCAATTTATCTTTAATTGGCATTTGTTTTCATTTATATGCTTGAATTATTAAAATGTGTAAAATATTATAAATTCCTAAAGGGTAAAACAAAAATGGCCTAATGAATATCATTCTTTAAGAATGTATTTTTCATTAGGCCATTTTTTTAATTTTCCTCTTCTATATTTGTAGGTAATGTTATTATAAATTCACTACCCTTTCCTACCTCACTATTAACTCTAATGTCCCCTCCATGTAAAGTGACTAAATGTTTTACTAGTGTCAATCCTAAGCCGCTTCCACCATGTTCTTCTGTAATGGTGTTATATGCCTGTGCAAATCTATTAAATATTATATTGATATATTCTTTCTGTATTCCAACTCCTGTATCCTTAACTGAAATTTCAATCTTATCACCTAAGTCTAATATTCTAATATAAATAGAACCATTTTCCGGAGTAAATTTTACTGCATTTCCTATTAAATTTATTATACATTTTTCAATTTCATTAGCATCACATAGAATTAGCTTTTCTTCAACTTCCGGATCTATTATAAGTTCTAACCCATTACTTTCTATAAAATCTTTCATGGAAAGTGCAACTTCTTCTACTAAATATACAATATCTACTTTCTCCAAGTTAAGTCTGTAATTACCTGATTCTATTCTAGATGTATCTATAATGTTATTAATATTTTTTAATAATCTATTAGAATTCTTATCTAAAACCTCTACGTATTGTTCGATTTTTTCTTTCTTTAACTTATTTTCCTGGTTTAGTGTTCTTATAAGCTGAATAGAAGATAATATAACGTTAAGTGGTGTCCTTAATTCATGGGATAAATTTATAAAATAGTTATTCTTATATCTTTCATTTTCTATAAGTTTATTATATAGAACTTTATTTTCTTCAAGTTCTTTGTTTAATTGTACCGTCCTTTGATTTACCATGTTTTCAAGTATATAAACATAATTCCAAATTAGATAAATCACTAAAGCTAGTAACATGGCATATAAAAAATATGCACCTGGTGTTTTCCATGGCGGATTATTAACATTTATCTCCACCTGTGTTGGTGCACTCCATATCCCTGATGAATTCCTTGCCTTAACTTTAAAAACATATTTTCCAGGATCTACATTTGTGTACATTGCATAGTTTCTGTTATCGGATTCTACCCAATCTTTATCTACACCTTCGAGCATATATTCATATTTTATTTTTTTGGTGTTTCTATAATCAGGAAGAAAGTAGCTAATAGTAAAATAATTTTCATTATATTTTAAATTTATATTCTGAGTAAAATCAATAGCTTTATCATATATCTTAAAGGAGCTAACTCTAACATTTGTTAAATAATAATTTTTAACTACATTTTCTGGATAAAAATTATTAAATCCATTAATTCCGCCGAAAAACATCTCGCCAGACTTACTTTTATAAAATGAGTATGCATTAAATTCAGTGCTTTGAAGTCCATCTGAAACGTCATAGTTTATTACTCTATTATTACTTCTATCAATTTTTGATATTCCACCATTTGTACTTACCCATGGATTATCCTCTTTATCAATTAATACCCCATAGCAATAATCATTAGCTAAACCTTCATCTTCAGTATATCTAGTGAATTCCTCCTTGCTTACATTAAATGAATTCAAGCCATGATTTGTGGCAATCCAAATGGTTCCCTTACTATCTCCATTTATTGATTTTATACTATTTATACTTAAGGACTTAGGATTATTTGCTTCATTTTTATATATCCTAAGCTTGTCCGTCCTTCTATTATATTTAATTAATCCTCCATCAAGTCCGCAACCAAACCACATATTACCGTTTATATCTTCATAAATGGAAGTAATCAATTTATCAGTTATATTGCTGATGGTTAATAAATCTGTATATGTAAAGGCTTCCGTTTTGGGATTAAAAGCTGCTAACCCGTTTCTAGTGCCAATCCATAATAATCCTTCACTATCTATGTATAAAAATCTGCTCTCATTGCTCACTAATCCATTTGTTAATTTACTCAGGTCATATCTTTTAAACTTTCCAGTCTCTTTATCAAATCTATTTAGCCCATTTGAAGTTGCTACATAAACATATTTATCTCCGTATCCTGTTATCCCCCATACACTATCGCTGCTTAAGCTATTCTCATCGGTAGGAGAATACAAATAATGATTTACTTTTCCAGTTTTTCGATCCATTGAGTTTAGTCCGCCTTCACTGGTTCCAACCCACAGAATACCTTCATTATCTTCATAAAAACCTTCAATTTCATTATCATTAAGACTATTATCATCAATTGGATTCTTTTTGAAATGGTTAAAGCTATTTATAGGGTTAAAATAACTTACCCCATTATATGTACCTATCCACATTATGCCGGATTCATCTTGATATATTGAGAGAACAACATCATTTACCAAGCTTTGACTATCATAAAATTTATTATTATATACTGCAAAATTATCAGAATCTTTTTTATATAATGCTAGTCCCTTGTCTGTACCTACCCAAATATTATTGTCCTTATCTTTATATAGACATTCAACCGAATCGGATGGCAGAGACATCTTGTCACTCTCATTATTTAAATATGTTTTAAATACATTATTATTAATGTCATACACACTCAATCCACCGCCATTAGTTGCAATCCATATTTTATTGTCATAGCATAAAAGACGTTTAATATAATCATTTTTTAATTGAGTATTATCATTTTCATCGGTGAATCTCTTGAATTTTTTCGTTTTAACATCATAAAAATTAAGACCATCTTTGGTTCCAATCCACGCATTTCCATTCTCATCAAAAGTTAATGCTGTTACAAAGCTATTACTTAATCCTGTTTCAACATCTTTACTATAGTAGTATTTCTTAAATGTTTCATTCTTTTTGTCAAAGATATCTAATCCATTTTCAGTACCAATCCAGATATCTCCGTTTTTATCCTCTGTTACTGCCCAAATATTATAGTGCGAGAGTCCCTCGTTACTATTTTTATTCATACCGTACTTTTTAATTAGTTTTCCATCTTTATTTAACTTATTTAGACCATTACTTGTTCCTACCCAAAAATTATTATCCTCATCTTCGATCATATCTGAAATATAACTAGAACTTATACTATCACTTTGTTTATCACTATATTTTAATATTTTGAATTCTTGTCCATCCGTCCTATTTAATCCATCTGATGTACCAAACCACATGTATCCACTTTTATCTTGAAGTATTGTTTGGACAGATGCTTGTGATAATCCATCATCTATTGTTATTTTACTAAAATTAATCTTTGGATTATTATAAGCAAAGGTTGTGACTGATAAATTTAAACCCAAGCTACAGACCACTAGAAACAATATACATCTTCTTGCTATATATCTCATTTTTCCTCCGAATTTATTTAATATATCTCATCTTCCGCTAAACTTTAAAATCTTACAAATATCTATCATTATACCAAAATTATTAATTAGTGTGTGAATAATATATTTAATTTTACATTTTTGTATTAAATGCAATATACTAGTAATTTATGCTAGGATCAATTTAAAGCAAATAAAAATAAGCTTATCTTAATGACAAGCTTATTTTCCCTTAACATCTTATATAATTCTTCCATCTGTTCCTATAGTTATTGTCTCCCAAGGAACTACTTTTTCACTCTTTAGCATCGCTCTCTTAACTGCTTCTACTAAACCTCCACAACAAGGAACTTCCATTCTAACAACTTTTATACTTTTGATTCTATTGTTTTCTAAAATAGCTGAAAGTTTTTCTGAGTAGTCAACTGAGTCTAGTTTAGGGCATCCAATAAGTGTAATTTTACCTTCCATTATATTATGCATATCTCTATAAGCAAAAGCAGTACAATCTGCAGCTATTAAAAGCTCTGCATCTCTAAAAAATGGTGCATTAGGTGATACTAATTTTATTTGGCATGGCCACTGTGCTAGTGCAGTTTCTATTTCTTCATTATCTTGTACTTCAACTTTTTTTGAATTACCCTTTTTATTCATCTCCACTTTTGTTGATGGACATCCAAAAGGAGTAAAATCAAAGATATCTGTGCTTTTAGTTAAATTTTTCTTTCTAATTCTTTCCTGTACTGCATCATCATCATATTCCTCTGCATCTCGTTCAATTATATTTATTGCATCCATTGGACATCCTGGAAGGCAATCTCCAAAGCCATCACAATAAATATCGCTTACCAATGTGGCTTTGCCATCTATAAGCTCCAATGCCCCTTCATGACAAGCAGTAATGCATATCCCACATCCATTACATTTATCTTTATCTATACTAACAATTTTTCTTTTCATTTTGATTCCTCCACCCATAATTTATAAGTAAATTATAATGTATGAAGATGAATCAATTCAGTAACTAATGTTACAATTATCACGGTTTTTTATTATTATTAATGATATAATTAATAATTTATATCCATAAAAAGGTTCATTTAACATCAAACATTAAGTCTATCTCTATTCTATATCTCCATTAATAATTGCATTAATATTTTGTGTTAAATACCCCCAGGCTTCTAAGAAATCATTCAACTCCTGAACACCCTTATCCGTAAGTTTGTAGTATTTTCTAGCTGGCCCAAAGGCAGATGCTTTCATGGTACTTGTTATTAATCCATTTTTCTGAAGTCTTGTATATAACGGATATAAAGTTCCTTCTGAAATATCTGAGAATCCATTTTCTTTAAGTAATCTAGCTATTTCATAACCATATATCTCTTCTTTTAGATCAATGATTTTTAAAACGCAGCCTTCTAAACTTCCTTTTAATAATTGTGATTTATTATTCATTATTCGTCACCTTAATCTAGCCTTTTTTCAAGTATTTTAAGAAGCAAGTAAAAAATACCTATTCCAATAATATATATAATGAAATTCAAATTAAATAGCATCTGATTAAATAATAACTTGGTCACTACGAATATTCCTATGGTACAGAAAGCTACAATGAACATTATAAATGTCCATTTTCTATCTTCCTTCTTTGATCCATGATTAAGAATCCATGATGCTTTTGGTAGTGTTTTAATAGCTAATTTAATGATTAAAAAAGCAATAATTGTATCAATAATCATTGATAATGTTATTGGCACATCAAAAGAAATGGTTCTATCTTTTACCCATAGTGGAATTAAGTAACCAAATAGCATTTCCCAAACCCCTGTAAAAATAGCCATAACTAAAGGTATGATTGTTGATGCTAAAACTATCTTTTTCAATAAACTATAATTACCTCTTACTTCTCTTATATATTCATTACAAAATTCATCAATATTATCCGTTCCAAGTACTGTTTTTATATCTTTTCCCTCTTTTTCTGCTTGAATAAAAAGTGAAAGGCAATGATGATTAAACTCTTCTGCATCCTGTTCCTGTAATTTAGAGAAGCGGATTTTTAACATTATTTCATCGAACAAAGCTTGATTTTCTTCATTAAGTTTTGGACCATATTCATTCATTTCTTTAATTAGGTCATTAGTTTTCATAAAATTTCTCCTCTCACCACTTTAATGTTTTGCAAGGTATTATGCAATGCATAATAGTTATTAACTATATGGTATTATATAGTAGTTGCATTGTCAATTATTTTTTCAAATAATTCCAAAACAAAAAGAGTAAAAATCTTTTAGATCTCTACTCTTAAATATTATATTCTATTTCTTTATTAAAATCTTATCTATTATCCCATACTCTAGTGCTTCCTCTGGAGACATAAAATGATCTCTTTCCATATCTTTTTCTATCTTCTCAATAGGATTACTTGTATTTTCACTATATATTCTATTGATTTTCCTCTTAGTATTTAGTAGCCAATCGGCATGAATCTTTATATCTGTCGCCTGTCCCTGAAAACCTCCTTGAACTGATGGCTGATGTATAAGAATCTCACTATTAGGCAGTGCAAATCTTTTTCCTTTTGCCCCTGCAGTAAGTAAAAAAGATCCCATGCTAGCTGCCATTCCTAAACATATTGTGGATACATCTGGCTTAATATATTGCATAGTGTCATAAATAGCCATCCCTGCAGTAATTGATCCTCCTGGACTATTAATATAAAAATGTATATCCTTATCTGGATCATCTGACTCTAGAAACAATAACTGGGCTACTATTATATTAGCTGAGGCATCTGTTACTTGGTCATTTAACATAATTATCCTGTCTTTTAATAACCTTGAATATATATCATAAGTTCGCTCTCCTCTATTTGTTTGTTCGATTACAACTGGTACATAACTCACATAAATCCCTCCTTAAAATATCTATCAAGCTACCATAGAAAGCTTGCTTATAGACTTATTTCTTGAACTAATTAAAGTAATCTGACTTCTATTTTCTCTAAACTCTCTTGGAGGTACCCCATATACCTTTTTAAATGCTTTAGTAAATGTTTCTTGCGAACCAAACTGATATTTTAATGCAATATCAACGATTTTATTATCTGTACTAATAAGCTCATTAGCGGCTTCTTCAAGCCTTCTTTTTCTTACATATTCAGCTACTGGTTCACCAACAATGGCATGAAAAATTCTATGGTAATGGTACTTTGATAGGAAAGCCTTATCAGCTAGTTCCTTTAGTTCTATTTTTCCCTTTAGATTATTCTCAATATATTCAATAGACTCCTTAATACATAAATCATGATCCATGTTAAATCACCTACCTAAGTTACTCTTTTACTCTATTATATTTTAATTATTTTTATAAATCCTGTCTTTTTTTGCTCAATTATATAAACATATGGGAAAATATGTTAAGATATTTATAATAATCTATAAGGGGGCTTACTATGAGGAAATTTAAGTATATTTTGATATATTTGTTAGTGTTTTCATTTGTTGTAGTACTCTTACTAAGTAGAAGTCATTTCATATTACGTTCAAATGTTACTACGTACATTAACAAAATATATAAACAAGAAATGAGCATTAAGAGTGATAGTGAATTTTCATATAAAGACAATAATTATAGAATTATATTTAGTACACCTGTAAATAAGAAAGATGAACTTTATGTACAATGCTTTCAAGAAAAGTTTAACGGCTTAGTTTATATACCTACTTACGGATCTGCACAAGGGAAAAGTAAGTCCTTATGTAATATGATTAATCATTTTTTAAATAATGCTAATGGAGATTCTTTTTATGTTGTATATGGTTATAATAAAAATTTTAAAGCCTCTACCTTTAGCGTTGAAAAATCAACTGATGGTACCTTAATAACTGAAGATATATCTAAAAAAGAATATTTTCTTAATACGTATACTGATATTACTTATGGGAAAATAACATTTAAAGATGCAAACAACAATGATATCTCTCCTTTTTTTTATGGGCAGTAATATTTCTAAAGGCTGTAGCAAAAATCCGCTACAGCCTTTTATACTAATTATTAATTAAAATCCTCTTCTATATTGATAAGGAATTAAATCTTCCCTTCCTACTTCTTTTGCCCATCTTAACACTAGGTAAGGCTCTCTAAGTAATGGTCTTGCTAAAAATACAAACTCACTTCTTTCATTGCCTAGAATTTCTTCTACCATATTTCTATCTAGAATTAATCCTCCTGCAATAACTGGTAATCCAGTTTCCTTCTTAACTACTTCTGCAAATTTCACTTGATATCCAGGATAAAGATTTATTGCGGCTGGAACAACTGCACCTGCACTTACATTAATTAAATCTATTCCATAATTTTTAACTAGATTTATTATTTTCGATATGTCCTCAGGTGTATTTCCACCTTCAGTAAAATCTGAAGCCGAAACTCTTAGTACTACTGGCATATTCTCTGGAATTACTTCCTTTATTGCTTTAAGTACTTCATCTAAAAACCTTGCTCTTTTCTCTAAGGTTCCACCATATTCATCTTCTCTTTTATTTGATAAAGGTGATAGGAACTCATTAATTAAATATCCGTGAGCACCATGTATTTCAATAAAGTCAAAGCCAGCTTCTACGGCTCTTCTAGCTCCATTTTTAAAAGCTTCTACTACTTCTTTAATTTCATTAATCGATAATTCCTTAGGGGTTTTACTTTTATCGTCAAAAGGAATTGCTGATGGAGCAACGATCTCTCCTGTAAATTCTGATTTTCTACCTGCATGAGCTATTTGAATACCAATTGGAGTTCCATATTTTTTAACAGAATCAACTAGTTTCTTTAAACCCTCTACATGTTCATCCTTCCATATACCTAAATCTCTTTGAGATATTACCCCTCTCTCCTCTACTGCTGTGGCTTCAATAATGATTCCACCTACACCCCCTATTGCTCTTGTTACATAGTGATGTATGTGAAAATCCTTTACTTCTCCAGTTATGTCACTAGAATACATGCACATCGGTGCCATTATAACCCTATTTTTAAATTCTAAATCTTTAATTTTTAATGTATCGAATATCTTAGCCATATTCTAACCTCCTATACTTATATTTATTTATAATTATTATAGTTCTATAAAAATAAAAGTAAAGGTGAATTTTTACAATAAACTTTTACAATAAATTCTTATAAATATTACTAGGCTTTATGTTAAACTATACTTAACATATAATTCAAAAATCATATATGGAGGTTTATATGGGTACATTAATTTACTCTGATTTTACAATAGAAGAAAATATGGAATGGGATAAAGATATTCCTAATCTCATATGCTACTTAATGGACAAGAATGACGACTTTGGTATTAATAGTGAATTTGTTAGTAACATCCACAACGACATAGTTGTAAAGAATAAAGATAATCTTTTTATGAGAATTCCTTTTTATCATGACAATAAAAATATACATATTCATGCAGTAATTGAAGATGATATACTAATAGTTAATTATAATGACGTTGACTTCATAGAATATTTAAAAGAAAAATGGTCTTTATATCAGAATATAAGCTGGAGGATTATTTTACTTCAATTGTTTCAATATTTCTCCATTACATATACAGAAAAGTTAATAAAGATTGAAGGTCTATTAGATGATCTTTTTGAGAATGCTGTTTATAAAGATGCCATTAATCTTAAAGAACTTCTTTCAATAAAAAAAGAAATTTCTATTATGAAAAGAAATACAACTTTCTATAGATCTATGCTTAGTTATCTTGAAGAAGAATTTAATGATTTAGCTTTATTTGATAAAATATCCTTTATATTAGATAATACCTTTATATTAGTGGAAAATGTAGAAACATCTATTTTCTCATGTATAGATATATATAACTCAGTTTCTTCTAATAAGATGAATAAAACTATGCAGTTATTAACCATAATCACAGTTATATCTTTACCTGCAACAATAGTTACAGGAATATTTGGGATGAATTTTGAAAATATGCCCTTAATAAATCGTCCTTTCGGATTTATTTTATCTATGCTTGTCTTAATGGTTATTATACTATTTGAGGTATACTTTTTTAAAAAGAGAAAATACCTATAATTAATAAAGCAGTTAGACACTTAAGGAAACTTAAGTACTAACTGCTTTATTATCTATAAATCCATTTCAAGCCTGATCATATCCTTGCATCTAATTCCATTTTCCATTATTTCTTCTTTATAGTGTTTTATAAAAAAATCCTTATCTACTCCATATACACTAAAGCCACATTTTTGATATAAGGCTAATTGTGACACACTCGAATTACCTGTCCCTACTTGAAGAACTTTTATATTCTCATCCTTTGCTCTTTTAATAGCATCAAATATAAGCTTTTTTCCTATTCCTTTTCCTTGATATTTTTCATGAACTGCTATATTTACTAATTCCATAGTAAGAGGTCTAGTTTTAATCAAAACATATACCCCTACAATCTCACCCATGTAATTGGCTACAAAAATCTCTCCTCTATTTACATAATCATTAATTATATCTATAGATGGGTCTGCAAGTAATAATAAATCATAAGGAACTTCTTCATTTTGCATTAGTCTTCTTATCTCAATACCATTCATTTTTAAACCTCAATCTTCTTACTTTATATAATCTCTTAATATATTTATTTTATCATATAATAAGCCCTACATATATTAAATACATGCAAGGCTTAAGGGTGGATTATTATGAATCTAAATTAATTATTTTCTGAAGATTTTTTTGAAAACTTTCTTCTATTAACTACAATGCCAGCTATTATAAATATAGCTCCTATAGCTATTAATACACCTGAACCAATTATTGTTCCGGTCTTCGGAAGATTATTATCAACTGGTACTGTTGGGGTATCTGGTGTTGTATTTCCATTATCTCCAGGGTTAGTTGGTGTTGTTGGATCACTAGGATTACCTGGATTGTTTGGAGTGTCTGGAAGCTTAACTAACTTACTCATGGCATCATTAAGTGTTACCAATGCTTTATCAACTTCTTCTTGAGTTGCTTCAGAATTATTTAATATTGGTTTTACATTATTAATAACTTCCTTTAGCTTATCTCCACTATCCTTTGTATATTTAGTTAAATCAATTTTTTCTGCACCACTAATTGCTGCTGATAGCTGTGATTTATCTACAATAGAGAATTTCATATAATCTATATTAAAGTTTCCTTTATTACAATAGAAAGTGATAAATTGATCCCCTGCTTTTAAAGCTACTTTGGATTTTACTGTAGTCCATGTTCCCCATCCTTTAGTATCTGGTACAGAAACTGTGCAAAGCACGTCATTTGCTTCATTCTTTATTGAGAAACCATCTTTACTTTCAGAACCGCTACCATTTGCTACACCAAATTCTACATCATAAACTCCATCCTTTGGTACGTTAACAAAGTATTTTAACCAATTTCCTGCTGATGTATAGCCTACATCCTTGCCCCCACTTGCTGAACCTGAATTCTCAACAAAGTTTCCTCCGCCATCAGACCACCCCTGTTGAATAGAGTAATCTTCAGATTCAATCTTTCCTAGTAGTGGAGTTGCCTTTCTATTTACAATAAGTTTCATGGTTTTAGTATCTTTATCTTGTCCATCACTTACCACAAAAGATAAATCAAAGGTTCCTGCTTTTGTAGGGGCAAGTGTTACTAACCCAGTTTTAGCATCTACAGTAATGCCATCAGGAAGATTTATTCCATAATACATTAATGTATCCCCGTCCCCATCAGTACCCTCTAGCTTAAAGGTCTTAGTGGAATATTGATCCATTCCTAAATCCGTAATGCTACTTAATACTGGAGCTTTATTCTCTCCTTTTTGAGGAATTTCAGGCTTCCATCTTAAAGTTGTTGTGGAATTAGCAGGCACTTTTTCAACTAAAGCCTTACCTAACATATTTACTTTTACATCTTTTTCAGCACCTGAATTTATTAATACCATTACAATTTCTCCATCTGGATTTTGGAATGCTACATTAGAAACTCCATTTACTGCTCCAGTTGAGAATATTCTACGTGCTCCTTGTTTTACACTATTATCAGAGCCACTTCTTCCTCCACTTGCAAGATATTTGGAGAATTGTCCAAGACCATATAAAGAATCCATATAAGTTGCAGTCTTCTTATCTGTATCTACAACAACTAATCTATTTTTCCAACTTGGATTAACAGCATTCCAGTTAACACTATTATCCCTTGCATCTGTCCAGTGCAAAGTTCCTCCTTTTTGATCTGTAACTCCTACCCATCCAGTATAACTACTAGAATAATTATTAAAATCATTCATTGCAGAAGATGGAGAGAAGTCTCCTGTTTCAGTAAGGTGAACCTTAAGGTTAGGATACTCTTTTGCAACGTCAGCCATTACACTTGCATCACCCCAATAAGGATGGAATGCAACTGCATCACTTGCTTTTAAAACGTCCTCACCTTTTGCTACATTAGAATCCTTAAATATTCTATAGTAATTCTTTGTTGCAGTGCTTGATGGATCTTTCCAATCCCAGAAATTAAAATCATGAACCCAAAGTTCAGTATTTAAACTTGCTTTAGCAAATTCACTCTTAATTTCTAATGCTAATTTTTGTTGCTGCTCTATACTAATATCCATAGCAGGATAAACTACATCCATACCTGGTTCATTTAGTAATGTAATTGCTCGAATATCAATTCCTTCATTTTCAAAGGCTTGAATAGTCTTTACATAATATCTTGCAAATACATTTATACAATCATCTCTAAGCTTATTAGCTTGTACAAATGAATTTGAACCATCATTTTTAGGTTCTACATAACCTGTAAACATATTTTTTGTTTTCATCCATGCAGGTGCAGACCATGCAGATGCAAAAAATTGTGCATCAGGATTGTATTTTTGTATTAGTTTAATTGTATCTATAATGTGATATTGCTTATCTTTCTCTATAGAAAAATAATCTAAATTCCAATCTTCCTTTACTCCTTCTGGAAGTTCATCATAAGACCAAAATGGAATATGCTCAATACAGTCTGGACTACCAATAGTAATCCTAAATTGTTCTAATCCAGCACCTGTTACTGGATCTACTAAGTTTTTAACAACTGCTTCTCTATCACTTGCACTAAGTTTCCAGAGATTAGATATACTGGTTTCATCTAAGGAAATTCCAACACCTTGATATTCTTGGTATTTTGTTGATGGATCTAAAGTAATAGCTGTATCAACTTTATCATTTGCTGCATCCTCTCCAAAGGTTACAGGATTAAGGGTTTCCCATTTATGAGTTGTCCCAGAGGAATAAGTTCCTTGAACTTCCACAGTTTTACCTATGGCAGAAGCATCCAATGCCCATGCCGTAGATGCTGGTAAACTACCTAATAAAATAGGCAAACTCAAAATTCCTGATAACAGTGCTAATCTTTTTGCTTTTTTCACTCAGTTCTCCCCCTTAACTAATTATGATACGAACGAATCCTTTATTTACTTAAAAAGCAACTTCAGAAATCGTTCCCAATACACTGTAACATAACGCTTATTTATATGTAAATATTTACCAATAACTATTTTAATTCTCATAATTTTGGGGTGTTTTTTATAAAAATGGAACCATTTCCTAAAGAGTAAAAAAAAATTGAACACCCAAAATTCAACTTTGGATGTCCAATTATAATTTCTATATTAACTATATTTCTGAATGCTTGCTATAGCTTTTTCTTGAAGTTTTAGAAGCTATTTTATCAGTAATTGAAATTAATGCTGGTATGACTACAGGTAATAAAATTAAACTTAATAATAATAATCCTGTAACTACACAAATAGCTAACTCCATTAATACATGTATGTTTGAAGGATATAAGGTTGCAAATGTACCAGCTAGAATTATTGCAGCTGACATTACAACTCCTCCAATATTTTTTGCAGCCATAACTATAGCTTCCTTTGGTGACATTTCTGGATATTCTTTAAATCTAGTCATTAAGAATATACTGTAGTCAACTCCCAGTGCTGCTATAACAACAAAGGAGAAGAATGGTACATTCCATGACATTCCATCCATACCACTAAATAATTTGCTGGTTAAGAAGGCTGTAACTGAAATCGCTGTATAGTATGCAGCAAGTAAAGCCCCTACAATGTATACTGGAATCCAGAAGGATCTTATTACAATTATAAGTAATACAAAGATACATGCTAGTACTATTATTTGAGTAAAGGTAATATCATGAGTTGCTATTGCATTTAAGTCATTTGTACTTGCTGTTGGTCCAGAAATTCCAAACTTAGCATCTTGTAAAACTGTACCTTTAAGATCATTTTTAACAAGGTTTTGCATTTGATCTATTACTGCAATTGATTCTTTTGAATATGGATCTGAAGTTAAATTAACTGTAATTTTAGCTATCTTTCTATCCTTTGACAAATATGCATCAAACATCTTATTAATATCGTCTTTTTCAAAGGCTTCTTTTGGAATGTAGAAAGTTTTTGTATTAGTTAATTGATTTAAGAAATCATTTCCCTTATCTAATCCGTCATGAATACTTCCAAGTCCATCACGACTCTTTCCAATACCATCTTTTAATTGGACCATTCCACTGCTTAATTGAGTTAATCCACTGTATAACTTATCTTGTCCGTCTTTAGCTTGTAATGCTCCTGCTTTTAATTGATACATAATTTCAATTATTTGTGCTTGTCCGTCAGTTCCTTTTTTAAATTGAGCTGGAAGCTGTTTTACTTGCTCTTCCATATAATTCATCCCTTGAATTAACTGAGAATTAGGAGCTGTTGCATCAGCTAATTGCTTTAATCCATTATTCATTTGATTCAATTGATTGTTTAATGCTGATAAGGTTGCGTTGTTTACTGCTACATCATTTTCAACTGCATTTAACTTACTTGTTATATCATGTAATTTAGTTTGAAGAGCTACTACATCAGAATCACTTGGGTATTTTGCAGCCAAATTGTCTACTGCTGTGTTCATACTATTTATATCAGTTCTCATAGCTTCAAACTGAGCAGTCAATGCTGAGTATTTACTTTGAAGTCCTTGATATGCAGAATTAACTCCATTAAGTCCTCCAGAAAGCATTTGCATTTGCTGATTTATCTGTCCTATTCCTTGCTTAAAGCCTTCAATTCCTTGAGTTATTCCTGCTGCTCCATCTGATGCGCCTTTACCAATTCCATCATTTATTAGTTTTAAATTATCTGCTAGCTGACCAATTCCATCCGCTAGACTACCTGTCCCATCAGCCAACTTCTTAACATCTGAAAAATCTGGAGCTGCTAATTTTTCATCAATTAGATTTAATCCATCTTTAATTTGACCTATTCCATCATTTGCAGAAGTAAAGCCATCTGCAACTGTTCCTGTTTGCTTATCTGTATAAAAATCAGCTATTTCATCACCCTTAGGCTGAGTAACACCTGAAACTTGTTTTACACCATCTAGCTTCTTTAATTTCATTGTTAAATCATCTATTACAGCTAAAGCTTCATTATTATCCATAGCATCTTTGCTTTCAATAACTACAGTAGTTGGCATGGCTTTTCCTCTACCAAACTTATCTGCAACTATATTAAAGCCTTTTACCGAAGGAGTATCTGCACTTAAATCCTTTAAGCTATCAAAAGATAACTTGGTAGAGTTTAATGCTATAACCGGAGCGATAATAGCCGCAACTATTAAAAGAGAAATAGCTGGATGTTTTACTGATACGGAAGTTATATTCTCCCAAATCTTACTTTCCTTATGACCAGCAGTATTATGAGATGGCCAGAATAATTTCCCTGCTAATAATTTCATTAGTACTGGTGTTAGAGTCATTAATTCAAGTAATAATACTGCTATTCCAATTGCTACTGCATTTGCTGAACGATAAATTGGGAATTGAACAAAAGTAAGACTTGCAAATGCCATAAATACTGTTAATCCACTATAGATAATCGTTTTACCTGCAGTCTTATAAGTAGCTACTACAGCATCATCAATTGATAAACCATGTCCAAGCTCTTCCTTAAATCTATTAAATAGTAATATGTTATAGTCCGTCCCTATACCAAACAGAACCAAAATAACAAACATTTGCGTTAAACTAGTTATTGGAAAATTGAATCCGTTTATTAGTATTCCTATGATTCCCATGGAACATAGATATGCAACACCTACTGCACAAAGTGATACTATCGGTGTTACTACTGAACGGAACATAATAATCAATACAATTAAAATGAAAGCTACAGTAATAATTGCACTTTTATCTACTCCTTTATTTGTAGCATCTAGATAATCATTATTGATTGCTTGTTCACCTGTAATATAATGATTAACTTTTACATCCTTAAGAGCATCCTTAAATGCACTTATTATGGTTTCTCCATCTCTAGTTCCTTTTTCATAATTTACTTGTACCATTACGGTTGTACCATCTTCAGATATCATTTGATCTTTGGCTTCTGGTGTTGAAAAAGGATCCATTATATTAGTTACTTTTAATTCATCTTTTTTAGCTCTTACGTTATCAATACCTTTTTGAATATCTTTTAAACCTTCATCTGATATCTTATTGTCTTCATTAAAGACGAATAAAAGTGTATCTCCCTTTGAAGTACCCATATTATTAAGCATTTTTGACGCAACTACAGAAGGCGAATCTGCACTAATAGTAGCTTGACCTTTTTGGTTCAATATTTGTTTCAAATTGGGCTGATATATAGTAAATAGTACAGTTGCTACAAGCCAAATAGCAAGCACAGCCCAGCGTAGTTTTAATATTTTTCGCATCTTTCTGTCTCCTTATTATTTTTTTATTTGTTTATGGTACTCTCCAATTTGTCAGCATTTCATTAATGCTTCTCTTCACTTTTTCATCATCATAAGTTATACCTAATGCTTGAAGGTTAAATATGGTGATTGGATATGCATATTCAGTAATATCTCTTTCTTCTTCACTTTGAAGCCAATCCATAAGCACATTATACAAAGTTCCTATAAATGCTAGGGCTGAAATCTTGATATCAGGAACATTAATCATGTTCTTTTCCTTCATTTCTTCAAAATGACCAGCAGAATAGTTAACAAATTTCTTTGTAACCTCTGCTCTTTTCTTCTCAAATTCTGAATTTAACCCTACAGCCTCAATTAACATAATTTTAACTATAGGCTTATTACACTGGATAGCTTTCAGAAAAAAGGCAATAGCCTTACTAAACCCTACATCTACTTCATTGTTAATATTACTTAATGAAGCGCATAGGGTTTCATAAAATTCATCAATTACTTCATCATAGAGGGTCGCAAATAATTCTTCTTTGTTTTTAAAGTAAAAATAAAACGTGCCTACAGAGATATTTGCTTCATCTACAACATTTTTTACTGTTGTTCTATGATATCCATTAAATGCAAATACACTAATTGCTGTATCTATAATGTGTTTCTTTTTAAGATCTTTTCTTTTCTGTGTTTCTACAGATGTTTTGTAAACCATTGTTCCACCTCACTTCAAGCATAGAATGACGCTTCATTTTATGCTTATTATAAAACTTACAAATATCAAAGTCAAGTTAATAAAATTCAACTTTTCTTTGTATTATTGTTTCTAAAAGATCCTCTTATTATAAATTTGTAAAATAAAAAAGAGCCTAAGCTCTTTAATTATAGTTATTCATTTATAGTTATCTTTCCCTCTTCATCAACTTTTATATTTAAAATTCCATTTAACTTTGCTTTATTTTCAATATATTTACTATAATCTTTACTTAATACTCTTAACTTGCTTGCAAATTTTTCATGATAATTTATGTCTTCCATCTGCTTCTTTATAGTCTTATTCATATCAAAAGTCTTTCTCCAACCTTCTTGCACTTCTGAATCTATTTTTAATCTACGAAAGAATTCTAAAAACTTCTCTTTTTCCTCCTGAAGCTGCTCTTCAGTAATATTAAGCCACCTTTCTACATTATCATTTGTGATTTTTTCATATTTCTTAATATCTTCTTCAGATATACTTTCGTATAACTTATTCATCTCAACTGGATATTCTAAGCTTTCTGTTTCATCTAAGTATTTAACTAAATCAATCCAAGCTTTTTCTTTTTCCTTATTATCTAATGGCTCTTTTAAAAATGGACTATAATTAATAGCCAGCATCTTTCCAAAGTTTCCTGGAAAAATCCTCTTTATTTGACGCCTCATATATCCTTCTCTACTTTTATCATCCATTTCAAGACACCTATTTAAAATGCTAAGTTCTTTTGTAATATAAGAAACTTCAATTTTTGAACTAGATAAACTACTAAGGCAAGTTTTTATTACTTTTCTATTCTTATCTATTCTTTTTGTTTCCTCTTCAAGCTTTAATAAATGACATTCTAAAGTTTCTTTTAATAATTCTGGATTCTGTAATATATTCTTAATTTCCTTTATAGATACATCAAACTTCCTTAATACTGATATTTGTATTAGTTTATCAATATCCTCTTTTGAGTATTCTCTATAATTATTTTCTTCATTTGTTGCTGGCTTAATTAGCCCCTCTTCTTCATAATAATTAATAGCCTTTTTTGTAAGGGCAGAAATCTCCATAACTTCACTTATTCTCATAAAATCCCCTCCTCTTAGAATAATAAGCTAATACCCAAGGGAACAGTCAATAGTCTATAAACATTTATTCAGTTGATGCATAAGTTACAATACTCTTATAGTCATCTAAATTAGGAAAATTCTTTTCTTTAGCAATATTAAGAATCTCTTCTATAGGGTATGCTACCTTTTTATTTATTAACTTTACATTATTATCCAAAAACTCTAATATACCATAGGAGGCTCTATTATCTTTATCTAGGGAATTACCTATACTCCCAACGTTAAATATTTTTTTATCATTTACTTCTCCTATGAATGGGCAGTGAGAATGTCCACATAAAATTATATCTTCTTTTACATCATTAATTATTTCTTTTATATCATTAATTGGTACACTTCCATCTATGGCTTCGACTATTGATTTAGGCGTACCATGTACGCAAAGGATGCTAACGCCATTATATTTTAAAGTAGCCTCTTCTGGTAATCTATTTATAAATGCTATATCATCAAAACTCATATGTTCTCTTGAATAGCTTAAATATGAACAGATTTCTTCTTCCCTTTTAGTTTCAGGTAAAAAATCTTCAGATATTTCCTCAAACCACTTATCTGTATTTCCCTTAACCCATGCTAAAGCTTCATATATTCTCAATTCTTCTAAAACTTCTGTTGGCATAGGTCCCTTAACTACTACGTCTCCAAGAATTATTACTTTATCGATGCATTCTTGCTTCATATCATCTAAGACATACTTAAGTGCTACACCATTTCCATGTATATCTGATAAAACACCTATTTTCATATTTATCCCCCTATTAAGCCTTGCAGTACACTTCTATATCATTTCCTTTATATATTCTACCATATTAAGGTAAGTAGATTCAAAACGCCTTATAAGTATACTCAAATCATAAATTATGTATTATAATAAAAATTGTTGTTTTAATGAAAAATAAATGTAGTAAACAATTAAACAATTAGGAGATTACAATGAAAAAGATCATAGTAATAATAGTATTATCTCTACTTATATCAATAGGTGGAATATCCTATGGATATATAAAATCCAATGCTTTAGAAAAATTCACTGTATCACAAGATGGAAAGGTTCTTACTGATGGAAATGGACAAGAATATATATTAGATAAGGATTTTTGTACATCCCTAGAAGCTATTTCTTTTCAAAAAGAATTTGGAAGAACTAATTCAGATGGGAAAATATATGAAATAGATGGACAAGCAGATCATAATTGGATTGTTTTTAGTGCTTCGGATGAAATGTCTATACCTAATTTGTATCACAAAAAAGAAATCAATTCTTTTTCTCTATCACAAGAAGGTATTAATGAAATTCGTTTAATTTCAAATAAAGGGGTAAAGCAATCCTTAGGAGTACCAATTTCAACTACCTCTGATTCAAATATTATAAAGGAATTCTCCTCAAGTATTAGTGAAAGCGGTAGTCCTCAAGAAATAAAACTTGATAGAATTATGTCTCTTCAAATTTTAAGTAAAGAATATGCAGGAATCGCTTATAGAATTAATATTATAATAACAAATGATAATAACGTGTTTTTATCAAAGGATAATGGGAATAATTTCATCTTAGCTGGTAACTTTTTAAGTAATTGGATATTATCAAATATTAAACAAAGTAATTAATCCATTAAATTAAGATATACTTTATAAATAGAAATAAATATAGATATAAATAGGGAAACTTTTCTCAAAGTTTCCCTTAACTCTAATATTTGAATTTTAATTAATAATTACTGTTCTTATCCATAAAGTAATCTCTTAATCTCTTCGAATACTCCAAACGGTCTTCTGGATTAGAGTTCTCTCTATCTGTTTTATATAAATCATCATTCTTATATCTCGGAAATATATGAAGATGATAATGCCATACATCTTGATTTCCATAGGGTTCATTATGTTGTCTAGAAGATACTCCATCGCATTTGTACGTTTCTTTTAATGCAATAGCAATTTCTTTTTCTAAATCATGTATTCTGTATGAAAGTTCAGATGGCAAATCATACAAATTCTCTATATGTTTATTAGGAATTATAATAACATGTCCTTTATTATTTTTCCACCAACTAGAAGCAATAAATGCAGTTATATGTTCATCTTTGTATATTATATCATTCTGTTTAGTATATAAATTTTCATTCTCTACTCCGTCAACTATTAAGCAAAACGGGCAAACATACCCTTCTGGCGCATGATTATACATATCTTTCCTCCAAAAATAACCTATCATTTCATTGTTGTGTCATGAATTCTTTTTATAAGTAGATACACTTTTTAAAACAATGTTGGTTGATATAGATAGTTCCTTTTTCTTTTCATTAAACTCTTTCTCAATAAGTGGTCCATAAACTTTACCATTTTCTATTTCTAAAATCCAATAACTCACTTTAGATTCATCTGGTATTTCATAAGTATCATTAATATTATCAGGATTTCTTCTTTTAAGTCCAATTTGTTTTGCAAGAATATATTTTTCATCTGAAGCAATTTCAACAACTTTAGCAGGAATTATATCACTTTCCCAACTAGTCTCGTTTATCCTTTTGTTTATCGTAACATTATGGGCCGAACTTCTAATTAATGAATATCCACCTGGTAGATCAATATCATAATCCCCTGCTCCAGCACAACCATATAAAGTTAAGGAAAGTAAAAACGCTAATAGAACTTTTGATAATTTCATCATAGAAAAACTCCTCTATAATATTTAATAATTTTTCTAATGTATATAAACTATACACTTGTTTTTGTTATCAAACTAAAACCCAACATTATCATTTACTATTAATATCTTAATTCTTCCTTTTACAGATTGTCCCTCTATTATTGATAGACTATTACATACTCTTTCCTCTGAAGTACAATCAACACATTTATTTAAAGCTACACAAGGTGGATTAAAGCCTGCTCTTTTTGCATTTAAAGGACAAGCTATATTTTTTACTCTTTCGATTCCTTCTTGCCACGTATCTACTATTTTATTTATTCCAACAACTATAATTACATTCTCTGGACCATAATTAATTGCTGCCACTCTATTTCCGCTATGGTCTACATTTATTATGCGTCCATCTAACGATACTGCATTAGAACCAGTTAAATACCAATCTGTTATCAATGCTTTTCTTTTTATTACTTTGCATTCTTCCTTATCTTTAGCTAGTTCCTTATCATATACAATGCTTCCTCTTTCTAATAATTCTTCAGTTATATTCATTCTTTGAAGAGTAGCTGAATGTCCAATACCTATTGAACTATTTACTGGTATTATATTTAATATCTTTGACTTCACGACTTCTAATGTATCAAAGTACTCAACTTCTATATTTCTTAATTTAAAATTCCTTTTAATTATACCTAGCATTTCTTCTTTCATTAAATTACTCCTCATTACCCTAACTTCTTTAAGACTTCAATATCACCATTTCTTATATATGATAAGTTATTAGAAATCTTCTCTACATCCCAGTTCCACCATTTAATTTTCAATTAATCTTCTATTACTGAAGTATCATTTCTTTACTATATAATCAATATACCCTTGCTTTATCATTTTTCCTTCGTGTAATCTTTCTATAACTCGATCTTCTTTATAAAGAACTTCCATATCCTTAAAATGTTTTTCTGCTTCATTAATTTCGTAGTAGGTATGGATAACCTCTTCTCCTCTTTCAATCTGAAGAAACTCATTTTCTCCTAATTCTTTTCCTTCCCCATACCATTCATCCTTAAGTGAAAGGAAATTTAAGCAGCATAAACCGCCTGGTTTTAAAACTCTCTTTATTTCATTAATGGAAGCTTCTATATCCCTTTTGGTCATATGAAAAATAGAATTGTATGAGTATATAAAGCTTATTGATTCATCCTCAAAAGGTAAGTTTCTCATATCTCCTTTGGAGATATTTAGTTCTACTCCATGCTTCTCAGAAAATTCTTTTGCCTTATCAAGCTGGGAATCACTTATTTCTAATCCATAAGTTTTATAACCATTCTCTAAGAATAAAGAAAGAGGGGGTAAATCTCCTCCTGCTCCACAGTCTAATATCGTTTTATCTAAATTACTTTCATTTCAACAACTTAAAAACCTATATAATTGGGGTTGTCTTAATAATACTTTCATAAAAATCACCTCTTAAATTAAACTTGTCCATTTCTCATATTTCTTCCATAACTACTTTATCATTTTTAATTATCTCTCTTTTATTACTTCCTTCTGGGACCATTCTAAAAACAATAAATTCTGCGAAACTATTTGTTTTGTTCTCTACCGTATGTATTGATTTTTCCACACGGACTACAGCACCCTTCGAAACTACTTTACCTTTTATTTCATTGTTTTCTTTCCACTTGACTTCTATTTCTCCCGCAGTAACAACAATAACTTCTTCAATGATTTTATGCATATGCCATTCTTGCTTTGAATTTGGAGGAATTCTATTTTGATGTATCTCAAATTCATCAAATAAATAGTAGTCAACACTAGTTTTATTTTCCTTTACTACTGAAATTGCATCTATCTTAGTAAGAATATCTAATTGTTTCATAAGATCTCCTATATAAACTTGAATTTATATAGAATTATACCATTTATAGATAAACATTACTATTTTTCTAGAAATGGTGCTTGGTATATTTCTGGATATAACAAAAAGGCTTGTAAAAATCATTTTTTATTTTAAAAAAAGTAACGGGCAAAATATGACTGGCATATCTTACTCATTACTTTTTTGTTTTCTATTATTACATTAAATTAAGTAGTATCACTAGCTGATCTTACTTTTTATTTCTTCTATTGTCTTTAATAGTATTTCTTGGTTTTTCCTATACTCTTCCTGTTTCTCCATTAGCAAGTCAATTTTATAGTGTAAGTCCTCTATTACAATTTCAGATTTTAGATTAACTAGATAATCAGTCTCAGCTGTTAATCTATCTTTCTCTGATTGACGATTTTGTGACATCATGATTATTGGGGCTTGAATAGCAGCAAGACAAGATAATATTAAATTCAAAAATACAAAAGGATATGGATCAAATGCTTTGTTACTTAGAATAACAGCATTTCCTATAATCCAAATTGCTAAAACCATCCCAAAAGTTATTATAAATGTCCAACTACCACCGAATGCAGCTATTTTATCAGCAGTTCTTTGCCCTAATGTAGCATTTTCATCATTTGAATTATTTATATTCTTTGAAACCTTACCGCTAATAAGTTCATGGAGTAATTCTTCATCAATATTACTGCCCTTTAAGTCCTTATCCTTTTCTAATATTTCTCGTACTAACTCTTCTTTGGTATTAAATACAGTATCCTTATTACTCTCCATAAATAATCACTCCCATTCATTATCTTTTTATTTTATATACAACATTTCTACATGTGGAATACCATCTTCTAAAAAAACATCACTCACTTCTTTAAACCCTAAGCTTTTATAAAACTTAGTTAAATATTCTTGAGCCTCAATTCTTATTGAACTTTCTTTTAATTCATTCTCGATAAATTCTATGGCTTTTTCCATGCACTTCCTAGCTAAATTTTTCCCACGATATTTATCACTAACTAACACTCTTCCTATTGATATCTCATTAAAAGAAATCCCTTTTTCTATAACTCTTAAGTATGCCCCAATTTCTCCATCTTCTTCGCAAAAGATGTGATATGAATCTTTATCCTTACCATCACAGTCTAAATATGGACATTCTTGCTCCACTATAAAAACACTATTCCTTATTTTTAATATTTCATATAATTCATAGATACTTAACTCATCAAATTTTTTGATATGCCAGTTCAAACTATTTCCTCCTATTACCCTAAGTTTTATAAAATTATTATAACTTAGTTTAAGTGGAGTTTTAATCATTTGCAAGTATTTTATTCCATTATTATTTTAGAAATACCTTGCAATACAAAGTAACTAGTTTTATAATTTATATATACTTTGTATTACATAGTAATTATAGGTGGTGATAGATTGGAGAATAACACTCAAATACTAAAAGGAATTTTAGAAGGATGTATTTTAAGTATTATTTCTAAAGAAGAAACTTATGGATATGAACTTTTAATCAAGTTAAAGGATAGTGGATTTGATGATATGGTAGAAGGAACTATATATCCACTTCTATTACGACTTGAGAAGAAAGGTTTTATTATTTCAAAGAAACGAAAAGAGGAAACTGGTATTGCCAGAAAATATTTTTATTTAACAGAGATAGGTGAAAAAGAACTTCATGATTTTAAAGCCTATTGGAACAAATTATATTTAAATGTTAATACAATTCTAGGGGAGTGATATTCGTTGAACATTTATATTAATAAAAATAATTTATCTGGTGACTATAAAACAGCTTATTTTGATATTTTAAACTATCTTCAAAGCTCTGATATTTCTGTAAATAGTAAGTTATATAATGAAGTAAGTGAAGATATGATGGATATGCTATTATCTGCACAAAATAACAGCCTTCCAGTAGATAATATAATTGGCACAGATATAAAAATCTTTTGTAAAGATATAATTAATTCATATAATTCTAAAAGCACTATAATAGTTTCAATATTAAAGAAGGTAACCTTTTCTTTAGTATTTTTAACTTTTGTTTCTTTTCTATTTCAATTATTTTATGGGAAAATAGCTTTAAGCTTAGTTGTGGTCATTCTACTAACTTGGAGTTTTTCTAGTACTTTAATAAACTTTTTCTATAGAAAATTCTTCTTAAGATTTAGAGGTTTAAAGAATAGAATTCTTTGTATTCTTGTAACTTTTGTCTTATGCATGGTACTTTTATTCCCTATAATCATGCTTCTAGCATCCTATCTTACAATAGGATTAAATGGTTACTTAGTCTCTGCTATTTCACTTTTATTAATATTTATTTTTCACTATATTTGCAAGAAACTAGACAAGAATATAAAATGGTATAGCTATTTGAGATAACTTTTAAAATAAAAACCTATAGCTTATTCGATTTTTGTATAAGCTATAGGTTTTATATTATCTAACTATTCTCTCCAAAGTTCTATCTACACCCTCAACAGTTCCAAATCTATTATTAAATATTCTATAGTTATAATATTCATATAAATCCTTTGCTGATATATTTCCATTATCAAAGGTTGAGTTTGTTTTCTCTGGAATAATTAATTTATAACCAAATTCAAAGGCAACTTTTACACTGGTATCAAAGCAGTATTCAGTTTGTAAGCCTACCATGATTAATTCCTCTATTTCTTTACTATCAAGATATTCCTTTAAGCTTGTCTTTCTAAATGCTGAATTATAGTTTTTACGTATAACTTTCTCACCTATAGCTGGAGCTACTTCACTATAGATCTTCCATCCATCTGAGTTAGCTGCAAATTCGCCCTCTTCTTCAGTATGTTGAATATATATGACTTCAACATTATTTTCTCTACTAGCTTCAATTAACTTTTTGATATTTCCTATAACTTCCTCAATATCGTAAGGTTTATCAAATACTATTGCATTTTGAACGTCAATAACTAAAAGCGCTTGTTTTCCCATAAAAATCCCCTCCCTTAATTTTAAACTTATATTTTATTATACTACAAAAAAATCATGGTCTTTAGAGTATTTATATACTACTAAAAACCATGATCATTTTTTTGGGTCCTACTATATTAAAAGTTTACTAGCAAAATTAATTATTTGATAAGTCTTTTCCATTAGATGCAATTACTTTTTTATACCAATAGAATGACTTCTTAGGTATACGCTTTAAGTCTTTTAAGTCGAAGTTTCCACGATTTACGTAGATAAATCCATAACGTTTATCAAAACCTTCATGAGTTGATATTAAGTCTACAGCAGACCATGGGCAATATCCCATCATCTCAACTCCATCGTTAATAGCTAATTGCATTTGTTCTATATGTTGCTGTAAGTATTTAATACGATAATCATCCTTAATTGTGCCATCTTCTTCTAGTTTGTCATAAGCACCTAGTCCATTTTCAGTAATGATTATTGGCAAATGATAACGTGAATAAACTTCATTTAATGTGTTACGGAATCCAATAGGATCAATCTCCCATCCAAATTCTGTTTTTGGTAAGTGTGGATTTTTAACTCCTCTAAATACTCCTGGAAGTGAGAATGGTGATTGTTGATCTTTAATTCCAGCAGCTTCAGCTTCTTCTATAGGATAAGCTTCAGCAGTTGAAGTACTATAGTAGTTAAATGCAATAAAGTCTGGTTTTGCTTTCTTTAATATTTCCATATCTCCTTCTTGAATTTCAGGAGTTGCACCTAACATTTCAAGAATACTCCATACTCTTGCATTGTATATTCCATAAACAGCCATATCTAAATACATCCAGTTCTTAATTGCACTTAATGTATTAGCTGCGTCAGTATCTTCTGGTTTATTTGAAGCTGGATAAACAGCCGATATATTTGGAGCTGGTCCAATTTTCGCTCCTGGAAGCATTTCATGACATAAAACCATAGCCTTTGCTTGAGCAAGAAGCATATAGTGATTTTGTTGATATAATGCCTTTTGAACATTTTCAACACCTTCTGGATTAAAGGTTCCTATAACATGTCCCATAAGTATCATTACGTTTTGCTCATTTATTGTTAGCCAGTACTTAACTCTATCTCCAAAGTTCTCATACATAACCTTTGCAAAATAAACAAATGCATCTACAGTTTCGGGATTTGACCAACCACCTTTTTCATCTAAAGCAGCTGGTAAGTCAAAGTGATACATTGTAACTAAAGGCTGTATATTATATTTTAAACATTCATTAATCAAATTGTTATAGTATTCAATTCCTTGAGGATTTACTTCACCTTCTCCTTTTGGAATTAGACGAGACCAAGAAATTGAAAATCTATATGTTTTAAATCCCATTTCAGCCATTAATGCAATATCTTCTTTATAATGATGATATTGATCACTAGCTACTTTAAAATCAGGTAAGTTATCAGGTATTACTTTTACATCTTGAACTGATGGTCCTTTACCATATTCTAAGCTTGCACCTTCAACTTGATAAGCAGATGTAGATGCTCCCCATAGAAAATCCTTTGGAAAATCTTTATTTTTTAACATATTCATTTAATCCCCCTTAAATTTTCATCTTATATTTTAATCAATTATGTGCTTCGTGTACTTTATAAATATATTCTAATATAAAAAATACACCTGAGTTTTCAAAATTTGAAAACGTATGCTACTTATGAATGTAAAAATCCTTATTTTTAGCTAAACAAACTAAAAATAAGGATCTTTTATTTAAATATAAATTATATGAAATATAATAATATCGTGATACTCAAGGAACTTAAGAGTTTATAATGGATTTTTGTTTTAAATCTAAATTTTGTACCTCCGGGAAAATCTGAATAATCTTATCTAAAAGTCGGCAATTTTTATTAATTCCCATATTCATATATACTTGATTATAATGTTTTAACCACTCTTCAAGGCTTGTCTTAATATAAGACGTATCATTAACAAAGTTTACAAGCACTAACCATGTTGGAATATTTAATACTTTATTCATGAAATATAAATAAGCAAGTCTGTTTCCTAATTGATAGTAATTTCTTGTCCAATCGTAGCTTTTGTCTATTCCCATATGCAACTTAACAATTTCTAATGCTTCCTCAATCTTACTTTTACTTTCATCTGATGAAGCTTTCAATACTGATTTAGTTTCATCTGTATGAGCCTTAGCTTCAATAAGTAATACGCCTTGTTTTCCATCACTGTCTTCTAACACTCCAAGACCATCCCACTTCGGTCCATTCCTTGGCCAAAATTCTCTTAACTTTTTCTCAGTATCTGATATATTAATGTCCTTTAATGATAAACCTCTTATGAAATCATCTCTATACTCATAGAAATCATTATTAGGAATTGGTGATATCCACTTAGCTTTGCAATTGGTAAAAGATAATAAACTTGGTGAAGATGATAATATTAAATTTGATAATTCCAGTGGAGCATTTAGCATAAACCATTGCAAGCAGTATTGACTTCCTTTTGAAGCTGATATTTTACTTCTCATAATTCTACCCTCCTTATAAACTGATTATAATAATATTTTACCATATTATGTAATATAGTTTGCAATAAAAAAATACTTATCAGTCAAAAATCAAATTCTCTAACTGATAAGTATTTTTATTCTTTATGTATATTATTAAATTTAAGTTTAAAGTCCTTTCCTTGTTTCCATGCTATTTCAAAGCATTTTCGCTAGTTTTTAACTCTTTAATTAGTTCATCATACTTATCCATATCCTGCTGAGAATCAAACACGATGGTATTATCTTTATATGTATATCTTCCTTTTATGCTGTCTAAAAAGTCATAGATGGATTCAACCTTAGAATAAAAAGTATTTACACTAGTGATAGTTGCTTTAGCATCCTTTATTGTATTCTCATCTAATTTATTTACAAGTTCTCTCAATTGATCTTTATCTTTTGAAGAAAATGGAGATTTGTCCACAGAATTATTCAATAGTTCTGTATCTTGGTCTACGGATTTCTCGTATTTCAAATTCGTATCAACGATATCTTGAACATATTTTTTACCTCCAACGGGATTCATCATATATTTCTCACTAAAAATATCGCTAGGATTAAATTTATTATACGCATTTATAACCTCATCTGAATCAGTCTTATATTTTACAAAAGCATTACTAATATCCCTAGTGAAATCTCCATACTTTCCAAGGGATTTATAATCTATATCTTGAGGCTTTAAATCCCCAGCAACTACTTTTTCAAGGGCTGCACTTACTCTATTTCGAGTTTGAATTTCTTTGTAAACCATTACTCCAAATATCCCTATGATAATAATTACAACAGCTAATACTATTAACAATATTCTCTTCACTTTTTTCTTCATTTTAGTTTCTCCTTTTATTGTATTTTATTTAAAATTTTGATATTATGGCACTTAATTCTATTATCGTGTATTTGGTTTTGATATTTAATTTTAGTTATATTTATGTTTTGACTAGATTATTAGTATGGCTAAAATACGGCTAGTTGTTATTTATATCTTTTGCTATTCTTTCGGTTTATAAATACCAGCTATCTTCATATCTTGCCAGTAACCGAATTGTGTTTCTTTATCTTGTGCTTTGATTACACGTAAAGTGTATAAACCTGCATTTTCTTGACAATTTTTCCTGTTACCCCATGATACTCTTTATCCATTCATCGTGAAACTTAGATTGTTTTTCAATACTAGTAAACATCAAATCTTCTTCATACTCAAAAATATCAACAGTTTCACTATTTCTAGCTTGCTGTCCTAAATATATCTTATATGCCTTCTTAACATAGCCCATGGACAATTGCATAGGCGATGGATATACATTTTTTGCAGCTCCATTGCAAAGAATTTGTATCCCTCTTTTTTCAAGTTCACTTCTTAGGTCAATCAGTGCTGCGAAGAAATTATCACTTGAGCAACTGATCTTCTGCCCTTCTACAGTCATTTCTAATAAAACCATGTCTTGGTCATCAGGTGATTCTTTAAAAATAATTAATTCTTCATCGATAGTATCCGCCTTATTAGTTAATAACTTTATTTTTTTCTTCTCACCGTCCATGTTATTTCCTCCCCCTATATGCTGAATTTGATTGGCCTCCCATATGCAGAGTTTCTACTATAAGTCAATTGCGGTTATTTCTATTGCTATTTTATAGGTATATAGATTCCAGCGTGTGATATCTTTTTGTCACCATCATATATTATCTTCTTGTCACCATCATATATATCTTTTTCATCTTCTGCTTTTACAACTAAGAGCATATAAAGGCCAACATTATCAGGGTGATCTGTATCAATTGGATAATCTTGTAGTAAAAAGAAGTACTTTTGCTTATCGGTATTTACATAATAATATGAATTGACTTCTTTAGTTTCATGTCCATGATCATTTGATTCGAACACTGTAGGACCATCTAGCTTTTCCCATGAACCAACTTTCCCTTGAATGAAGCCAAATAAATTATCAACCCCACTATCAAAATTATCTGTTGCATCTGCAGCTTGCTTTGAAAACATTCCCCGCAAAGCATCTTTATCTTTATTTCTAATAGCTTCAATCACTTGCTCCAATCGTCCATTCGCTTTTGTGTCATCGCTATCCTTGTTAAGCATTTCTGTTCTTGACCCTCCTATTGAGCATGAACTTAGTAATAACATACTAAGTATAAGTATTGAGCCAATTATAAGCTTCTGCATAGTTCGTTATTCCCTCCTACTTAAATGTAAATGTTAATTTATATTTATTATCTTTCGATATAGACCATTTATCTGTTTTTGAGCCTTTAGGATCCTAATATATAATTTATTATCGAATAATTTTCAGGAATATCCAGTTAATTCAAACTCATATTTTAAAAGGTAATCTTATATTTTTTAACCATAAAAAATATTCCCCTTATAATAAACAGTTTGTTATTTAAACTGTCTATTGCAAGGAGAGCATTACAATGTTAGTTCTTATATCTTTTTATTTTTTACCTAGTTACTGCATAATTATTATTGTGAAGTCAGACTATTCATAATTTTGTAGGTGATTTTCATATATCATATCTTATAGATATCATACTTGAACCAGAACGAGGGTCATAATTTGATGATATTTCACCCCATGAATATTTATATGGTGGTTTACCTATATTCTTCTCCAACCACTCGTCATTTTTATTCTTTATTTTAAGTACTTCATATTGTGACCAATTATCCCACGTTGGTTTATCTCCTTCATTAGATAAACATATATTTACAAGATAAATCATATCACTTGGGTTGAATACTAAAGTCATAATAAATTTATCCTTGCCTATTAATTGTGGCTTTAAATAGTAGTTCGAAAACATATGCGTTTGTTGGCTTATTACATCATTATACAAATTTGAATTCATAAACCCATTCTTAGTTAAGCTTTTTGTTATAATAAATCTACCATCATTTATTGATATATTACCATTATTAATATTAATCACTACTCATCTCCTCCCTATTTACCTATTAGTCATAATTCTTGATTGAATTGGCCTTAGTACACCTTCAAAACTATTTATAAAATATTGATCAAATCCACCAGAACCATACTGTTTATTAGCTATTGCTTTAGTTGCAAAATAAATGGTAGTAACAATTTTTTACTGTTGCTAGCATGCTAACATTAATTTGCGTTTCGTCTATCTACTCACTGTAAAACTGAAATTATAAGTATATTTTTAATTTATTACTACTAAAAATTCAACAAATCTTCATTTTAATGTTCTTTAATTTCTTCTAACAGTAAATTTGCTACTTCTGACCCATATTTATAGAAATTTGATTCTAGGCTACAATATCTTATCTCTTCTAATCTATTAATGGCATCAATTTTCACTTTGTTCAGGCTTACGTAAGATTCTCCTAAAATATCTAATGTTTCTAACCTACTTTGAAACTCCTCAATATCAATCTTATCTTCTTTAAACATAATACATATTTTCTCTAACTTTTCTAGGGTATTCATATTTGCACTCCTATGATTAATTAATTAGTTATTATTGTCACTACCTCCTTAGGTAGATTAGTTACTACTTGCTATGTCCCCCTAAGTATATGATAAGTTTCCATTTTCCTGAACTACTGGTTTAACTGAACTTCTAATATCCTTCACATACTATAAATAGTCTCCGCCTGCTTATTCAACTCGGCTACCATATCTATTCAAGCTAGGCTGCATTCTATCAACTGCGTTACTTAATATTAAATATACCCTATGTCCTAGATTATCTAGCAGCCTGACCAACTTCTATTACGTTAGGGTCTCTTATCCCCTTAGGGCAGAGTCTGTATTATTATAATTAGTGGTAGAGCCTACTATTTTCAACATCTATCTCTATTTTATCACTATAAAAAACTATGAACTAGCCTACTTACTTTTCAGCTAGTTCATTTTGTACTTTATCTTATCACATTATTGAAATTATGAAGTTATTTTTCTCTTTTTGTCTCATTTACATTATTAGTTTAAGGTATATTCTTTGACTGAATAATATTTAGTAATGTTTTACTCTCAACAACCATCCTATCCTCATCATAAAGATAGTCTCCACCACCTGGTCTATATGAGGCAAAACATGTTACATAATCTTGGATTTCATCATCATCTGGGAATATTTCATCTAGTGCCACTTCAATCTTACCTGCAATTTCCATAGAGCAATCTTCTCTTGCGATAAATTTATTTAACATTTCTATTATTTTTTGAATTTCTTTATTATTTTTCATATTACACCTACCTTATTTTTTGGGAGTAATAACAGTTATAACGCATTTACCTGTTGCTGCATCAACTACTACTTCTTTTATACTTGGAGAATTAGTATTACGTAGCGTTATAGTATCCCCTAATGGGTGTTGACTAATCTTCCTTATACTTGTCGCTGTATCAAGAAACTCATCAACTTCTGCAATTGATGTTGGCACTCTTCCTGGAGGTGGAGTTACCATCCTCTCCGCTGCATGAGCTGTAATTGTACGACCACCAGGTGTTACATTAGTTGGGCTTTTAAGTATTTGTTGTGCTGCGAAATCAGGGTCATACAAAGCTGGTAAATTATTACCTTCAGCCGCCCCCTTAGGGCT
Organism: Clostridium sp. 'White wine YQ'; assembly: GCF_028728205.1. Classification (NCBI taxonomy): domain Bacteria; kingdom Bacillati; phylum Bacillota; class Clostridia; order Eubacteriales; family Clostridiaceae; genus Clostridium; species Clostridium sp. 'White wine YQ'. The sequence goes on along the minus strand of NZ_JAQYUU010000001.1, from coordinate 488,651 downwards.
GAAACTGTAGCTACAAAGTTAAATGGTAGCAACAGTTTTTAACTATTACTACCATTTTAACATTACTTTTTCCTTTGTGCCTATACTCGCTACAGAATCATTATTATGAAGCAAGTATTGTATGTCAATTTGTATCAAATGTTAATGATTTTATTGGATATATCATTATTTAACTTAACATTTAATGTTTTGCAGTTAGCCCAATTGATATTTTGCAGCCAGATTACAATTTTGTAGATTCATTTTCAATGATATATTTGCTTGGTACAAAATCAGCTTGCCAAACCTTGTCATTTCCTTGATAAAATTTTATTCCTTCATTCCAAGCTTGTTTTGCATTAATAATAAGAATGATTGGTTTATTATCACGTCTTTTCCCTACTTGTAGTGCTGTATCAATATCAATTGATAGATGAACATATTGCCTGCCTCTTGGTAGTAGTCCATTCTCTGTTATAGATTCTAAAAATCTTCTAGCTGTCCCATGGTACAGAACCCTAGGCGGCTCCTCATTCTCCCAAGCTATTTTTTGTGGCACAGAGTGACCATATAGAGCTCTAATCCTTCCTGATAGTATTTCATGACGCTTTTTCTCTGAACCTTCTATCATAGCTATCAAATCCGCTTCCGTTACATTACTCCATCGATTATCTTCTCTTAATGAAGTTAGCAATTGTTCAACATCTACCCATCCATTCTCATCAAGTTCCAATTCATATTCCCATGGTGCATGTCGTAGTGCATATGATACTTCTTTACTTAATCTTAAAAAATCCATGTTTCCTCCTTTCTAGGAATATATTAATTTTATTACTTTATGCCTTGATTTACACTTGTGCTAATAAATTCGTAAGCCCCATACCCATCAAAGTAAACCAAATAGTGTTTAAATTGAATATCTCTATTTTCTTTATTACTATTTGAAATAACTTCATTTATCCATACTGAATCTTTTAGTTCAACAACAGCATTGTAAGCTTTCATCATATATTCACTAATGTCGCTATCCTTAGTATGTCTATATTTTATTGTATTAAGGAAGGTGATTCCAGTCCATTCATATTCCCCAGAATCTGTTTCATAGTCATACTTAAGTACAACATCCTCACCATTTTGTTCTATCTTAGGCGCATTCATAAATTCTTGAGCAAGTTCTTTTATACCAAATAACTCATTTAAAACCATACGTTACCTCCTTATTTTAAGCTACTAGCATTTTTACCTTCACCTGTAATTCTTAAAACATCAGTGCCTGAATTAGTAAGTCCATTTCGTTCAAGTCTTTCGGTTATTTTAGCCTCAATTGTCGGGTCACCTGTTTTATTAATTAGAGTCCATTCAGATTCTGGAATATTTGCCCTTTTCAAACCAAGTGAAGACCTTGTATTTTCTATCAATCTAGTACCATCTCTTTCAATATATGTCACTGGTACTTCGCTAGCTTTTAGTTCTCCACTTCTCAACATATCAGATACTTCACCTATTGTTTTTCCTGCAAACTTACCCTCTGCACTGTAGTATGGTGATGCGGTAGTTTGAGTAAATCTCAAATTACTTTCAGCTTCTCCTACCCCCTTAGTTAGATCTATTGCCCTTTCTCCATCTTTTACTATATCAATGGCATCATCTGCAGTCTTAACGAGTTCAATTGCTTTGTCACCTTTTCTTGCTAGTTTTGCTACTGTTGCTGCATCTCCAGCAAATGGTATCATTGCTGCAAGGCTTAGTGCTGCATCTGCTTTGTTTCCTCTTGCTAACGATATTAATCCGTTTACTCCATCTAGTACGTCCCCTACTCCTGGTACAAGACCTGCTACATCTAGAGCTGTCTGTACTCCATCGAGTATTTGATCCCTATACTTGTACGCTTGACTTGCTACATACTGCGCTCCGTCACAGCCTTTCTTTATTATCGCCATCGACTTTCTTACTACTTCATTCGGGTGATTCAACGTAGAAATTACCGGTGCTGCAAATTCTTTTAACTTACCTGCTGTATTACTTAAACCCTGCTTAGCTGAAGAAATCTTTTTCTCTGACCACGATACAAAATTGCTAACTTTTTCCTTTCCTGATTCAATCCATCCACTTACTTTATCAGCAACGTAGTTGTATGCACTCTTGACATTTGACCATGCTGTTGATGCATAATCTGATACGGTTTCTGCAACATCGCTAACAAAATTGCTTACAGCTGAAACCGCCTTGTCAAACCACCCTGGCCAATGTCCACTTGGATCTGTATACATCATAGGATTATTTAATGCATATGCATACCTATTTAGGGTTAATGGCTGCATAACATTTCCTAGGTAACTGTCTCTTGTTAAGAATCTTCCGCTTTCAGGTTCATAATATCTTGCCCTTAGATATTCTAAGCCACTTAGTCTATTATAATCCTCTCCGTTATATCCATAGAAATTTTCATAATGTGTTGCATTACTTCCCCAGAAGCCTCCATGCTTTACTTCTCCAAATGGGTCATATCTATACTTATCTTTTACTTGTCCTGCAGTATTAGTTACATCTGATACACTTCCTCTTCCATCATATAGATAGAATAATGGATCTGTCTTTATATCTGTATCAGGTGATAATTTATCTACTGATATTCTATCTAGTCCATAAGTATATGCATTTGTGTAGTTGCCATCCTCATCTGAAGTCATTAATACTTCTGGATTCTCTAATGACACATCATTTATATAATTTATTATCTCATAGTTTTCTGGTGTGTCTATCGGATCTTGGTTTCCTGGATTCTTTGGATGATCTGCTCTCTTGTACCATCCTGCATGTTTTCCATTATTTCCTTTGCTCTTATCTTTATTGTTATCTTTGCCTTGTCCATCATTTCCGTTACTGTTGCCATTATTATTGTCTTTACCTTGCCCGTTATTGCTATCTTTGTCTTGTTCATTATTACTGTCTTTACTTTGTCCATTATTGCCATTATTTTTATCATTACTGTTTCCATTATTATTTGACTTGTCATTGCCGTTTTCTGACTTTCCACCAAATAGCATTACGCTTGAAGCTTGACTTTTATCCTCTGATTCCCCGAATAACCATTTAAAGAAACCCTTTATACTATCTGCCGCTTTCTTAACGGTGTTTACTACAAAATCAAGTGCTGCTTTAAGTCCATCTGCAATCTTTTTAAATATAGATTTATTTTCTTTAGCTTCACTTGTATTGTCACTAGAGTCTTTATTGTTTACTTTATCAGCTTCTTTTGTTTCTGATTCTGGCTCAGTTGTTTTGGAGCTGTCTCCTTCAACTTTTTCTCCTGTAGTATTTTCATTTTGCTGATTTTTTGTATCAGCTGTGCTGTTAGTTGTGGTTCCTCCTGCAGCTACTTCTTGATGAGGATTATTTTCTGTTTCAAAACCATAATGATTTCCGTTATTAGAGTTTTGTGGATTCCCTGCATTAGAGTTACCACCTGAATTACCACTTGAAGTGCCATCGCCATTTTCTTCTTTATCTGGCTGTGGTTTAAAGTATACTCCATAAGTTGAGAATAATCTATTTCCGTCACTATCATATCCAAAAGTAAGAACTTCACCTTTTGGATTAGAGATTTGAACTAATCTATCCTCTAAATCATACTCATAATACTCTATTTTTTGACCAGGACGAATCTTTTTAAGTCTGTTTCCATTCTTATCATACTCATATTTTATATTAGTGTCTCCACTCTTTTCACTAACTAGTTCATCCCCTGCATTATAAGCATAGGTAGTAACCTCAGCCTCTTCATTATCATCCTTTACTTGTACTGCTATACGGTTACCTGCTTTATCATAGCTATAATCGTATTTCTTTGTTTCAATTTTTCCGTCTTCTTCGTGACTTTCTTCAGTAAAAGATGTGATTTCATTTGAAGCATCATAGCTATAAGTTCTCACATAGCTTTCATCTTCATGTACAGCTTTTTCATTTATTATGTTTCCAGCTTTATCATACTGATATTCAAAGCTAGATATAAGCTTACCATCTTTATTAATATTTTCTAATTTAGTAATTCTATCTGCACCATCATAAGTATAAATTACTTTAGTTCCATTTGGAAGCAAGGCTTCTTTTCTTCTACCAGCACTATCATAGCTATAGTAAGTTTTTTCACCATTCCAATTTTCTGCATATGTTAATCTATCTAGTGCATCATAATTATACTTCACATACTTTCCATCTGGATATATAACCTTAGATTTTCTTCCTAGGCTGTCAAATTCATAGGTTACTTTTTCTCCTCCAACAAAGTCTACTAAAGTAAGCCTTCCCATCTTGTCATATTTATAGTCTGTCTCTCCTTCAGCCCCTATCATCTTTGTACGATTACCACTTATGTCATATTCATAGCTTACATCTTCACCTTCTACTTTGTCTCCATTAGCATCTTTATACTCTTTTGAGACAAGCCTATTAAGTTTATCATAATCGTAATTTGTTTTGGTTCCATCAGGTTTAATATGGCTTGAAAGGGTACCTACTGGATTATAAGTAAAGTTCTCTTTTTCTCCAAGGGGATTAGTAACAGATGTAAGTCTTCCTACTTTATCATAGGTATACTTAGTTTCATTTCCATTACCATTTACCATAGATGTAAGATTGCTTGACTTATCATAGGTATACTTAGTTTCATCTCCTTTAGGACTTGTTACATTTACTAATCTATTTAACTCATCATATCCGTAAGAAATTTTATTGTTATTTCCATCAGTTACAGAAGCTAAATTTTGATTTTTATCATAATCATATTTAGTAACACCGCCTACTGGATTTGTTGTTTGTGAAATTAAGTTTAATGGATTATATTTATAAGTAGTTTTACTACCAATTGGGTTAGTAACTGACTCTACCAAATTGTTTTTATTATAAGTATATTTAGTCACTTCCCCTAAAGGATTTGTTTCACTTTCAAGATTGTTTGCCGCATCATAAGTATACTTATAATCTCTACTTCCTGGTTGAGTTACCTTTGTTATATTTCCCAAGGAATCATATTCTAACTTAGTGATGTTCCCCTCTGGATCTGTTGTTTTATTAACTCTATCAAGTGCATCATATTCATAAAAACTCATGTTGCCATTTGGCTCTTTAATAGAATTTAGATTTCCTGCAGTACTATATCCGTAAGATGTTACATTTCCTACAGTATTCTTTTCTGATAGTAGTCTATGCATCTTATCATAAGTATAAGTTGTAACACTATTTTCCGAATCTGATTGCTTTGTTAAATTACCTAATTCATCATAACTAAAGCTCTTTGAATATCCTTCTGGATCAGTTATAGCTGTAATTCTTTGAACTTTATCATATGAATAGCTATATTTCTCATCCATAGGATTTATTTGTGTAGTTAATCTATCATTTAAATCATATTGGAATTGTGTTGTTCCACCTAAAGGATCTATTTTCTTTGTCTGCAAACCATGTTTATTATATTCATAGCTTGTCTTATTTCCCTTAGCATCGATTTCCCCAACCATATTATTTAAGCTGTCATACTGATATTGAGTTCCAAATCCTAAAGCATCTACCTTCATCTCTAATCTATTAATAGGATCATATTTATACTGAGTGGTATTATTCATAGGATCTTGAACTTTTATTAGGCTTCCTCTAGCATCATAAGATAAATTTGTTGTATTGCCATTTTCATCTGCAAAACTAATAAGTCTATTTAGAGCATCGTATTGATATTTTTTTGCTGCACCCTTTGCATTTGTAACTTGAGTTAAATTTTTGTTTTTATCGTATGCATAGGATGTTGAATTGTTTAAAGGATCAATTACATTAATTAGATTTCCTACATCATCATATTGATACTGATACTTTTTATTTTCAGGTTCTATTTTTCCTGTTACTCTGTTCAAGCCATCATAGGAAATTGTAGTAACTTTTCCCTCTGGGTCAGTAACCTTAACTGCTCTATCTCTTTTATCATATTCATAAGTAGTTATGTTTCCATCTGTGCTAGTCTTAGCAGTAATATTCCCTGCTATATCATAGCTATATTTTATGGTTCTGCCAATTACATCCTTTTGCTCTATAAGTCTTCCCTTATCATCATAAAGATTAGTGAGCTTATTTCCTGCAGTATCCTCTTGAGTTGCTATTCTATCCATATTGTCATAACTATAACTTTTCTTCAATCCTGCTGCATCAGTTTCTGAGATTAATTTATTATTTGAATCGTATGCCATAGTTACTACGTCACCATTTGGATATACTACACTAGTTAAATTTCCATCTTTATCATACTTCATTTGAACAACATCACCTAAAGCATCAGTGATTTTCGTTTGAAGCTTATTACCGTTATATTCATATTTTGTTTCTTTTCCCAACGGATCTATCATCTTAGTTACATTACCTGCTTTATCATAAGCATACTGAGTAATGTTTTCAAGCGCATCCTTAACAGAGGTTAATCTATTTAATCCATCATAATTATAGATTTGCTTGCCCCCATTAGGTGATATTTCTGTCTTTAAATTTCCATTTAAATCATACTCATAGGATTTAGTATATCCAAGAGGGTCTGTCACTGATTTTAGATTACCTGTATCAGTATAACTATATTTTGTAGTTTTTCCCTCTTCATCAGTAACAGAAGTCACTTGATTTCTTACATCATAAGTATAATTTACTTTATAACCTAAAGGATCCTTTGTGCTAATAAGATTTCCATTATCATCATAACTATAATAATATTCTCTATTTAAGCTATCCTTCATATAAGAAATTCTACCTAAATTATCATAAGTGGTGTCTGTTACTACTCCGTTTACATCAGTAAATTGTGTCAACCTGTATAGATTGTCATACTTGTATTTTTTCACTTCACCATCTGGTAGTGTTGATTGTAATACATTTCCTTGATTGTCATACTTATTTACTATGGTTTGCCCTTTGGCACCTATCACTTTTTCAACTTGATTTACTGCATAATTGTAAGTATACGAAGACTTATTTCCATTAGGATCTGTTACAGATATAATATTTCCTAAAGCATCCCTATCATAAGTCGTCTCACCTTGTTCTCCATCAATTACTTTAATAAGCCTATTTAATTTGTCGTATTGGTAGGTCTTAGTATACCCTTCTGGATTCTTTTCTCCAGTGTTATTACCATTTTCATCATAGAAATAGGTTGTTATATTACCAAAAGGATCTGTAGATTTAGTCACCCTGTTTAAGCTATCATATTCAAACTTAGATAAATTTTTGTTACCATCAGTTACCGAACTTTTATTATCATTAACATCATAGGTATATGCTACTATGCCTCCGTCAGGCAGAGTAGTGCTTAATTCATTTCCTTTAGCATCATAAGCTATTCTTGTAATCTTCCCCAAAGGATCTTCTATAGATATAACCTTACCCATAGCATTATAAAAATACTTATATACATTTCCCTTCGCATCAGTAGCTTGTGATACATTAGCTCCATCATATTCGTATTTATAACTCTTTCCTGATGGATCTATTGCTGTTGTTACCTGATTTTTACTATTATAGGTATATTCATATGTTAAATTATTAGCATCAGTAACCTTTACTAGATTTCCTTTGCTATCATATGCCATTGTAGTTGTATTTCCCTCAAAATCAGTAACGGATGTAAGATTATCTTTGTCATCATACTTGAAAGTCTTTACTTTTCCATCATATCTATATTCTTTAGTCTTATTTCCCCTACTATCATATTCATAAGTAGTAGTATGCCCCAAAGCATCTGTTGATGTTTTTACATTGTTATTACTATCATATGTAACTGTCTCTACAGTTCCATCAGGCTTTACAGTTTTAGTTATCCTAAACTGTGCATCATAATAATATTGTGTCTTATTGCCCTTTGCATCAATTGTTTCATTGTACCCGTCGTAATAATTCATATATATTTTCTTACCTTGAGCATCTGTTTGAGTAGTTACACGATTTTGCTCATCATAAGTATTAGTTACTACGGTATTTCCCTTGGCATCAACAAATGATGTCATTCTTCCTTTGTCATCATATTGATACTTTGTTTCATGTCCATTTGCATCAATATACGAAACTAAGTTACCATTTCCATCATAACTATATTTTAATACGCTTGAATTTGGTAATGTTATTGTGCCTATTCTTCCTTCATCATTTAAGGTTATTCCAAAAACCTTTCCTGAAGGTGAAGTTATACTTGTTAATTTATAATCTTCATTATAGGCAAGCTTTGTAATATCACCTTTTTCATCAACTTGTGAATCTAAAAGTCCCATCTTATTAAATTGATAGGTGGTTAAACCATCAGTAACCTCGTAGCCTATATTTTTTCTGCTATCATCATTAACTAAGGATAGCTTTAAATTTTCTCCCACTGGTCCACTGTAGCTGCCATCACTATTTTTTCTATAGTAGATGGTACTTCCATCACCTTGATTAAATATTATGGTTCCATCTGCAAGTGCTGATAAAGACTTATTAAAATTAAAGTCCCATTTTACTCCAAAGTATCCATCATGAATTTCTTCCATTGCGTTATAAGTTCTCTTTATTATAAAGTCTCCATTGTAGTCAGTTAAACTAGCATCATCAGCTTCATATATAAAGTTACCAGTTAGTAAATTTATTGGTTCAAACCCATAAATACAATGCTTTTTTCTTCCCATAAGAGCACTATCTATTTCTTTTTTTCTAGCATCTGTAAGGGATGGAGGCGTATATGGCTTTCCAGCATTTTTCTTGGGATTTCTTATGAAAAGAGTATTCCCCTCTACAAGCAGAGTATCTCCAACTTTATTATCACTCATAATTACAGAATTAGGTACTCCATAAAAGCTTGCTATATACGGAATAGTATCCTTAGCTTGAACTTGATAGATTTGGAAGTAGTCACTGTATGCTGGACTACTTGTTTCTCCATCCAAGGTTGCAGTTGCCTTAATTCTGTATAATTGATCTAATTTAGGAGTTAATATCTTATCCGACTGCCAGTTACTATCTTTTCCCTTATAAACATAAGCCTTTGGAAAAATACTTGAGTACATTGAACCATCAGGATATTTATAAACGTAGCTAGCTTGTACACTTCCCTTGTAATCAGGATTTTCAACATCTAATTCATAATTTACAGTAGCTGTTGGTTTTACTAATCCATCTACTATAATTCCATCAACTTTAAGTTCCCCTTCACTGTCATGCTCAGAAATAGGCCTCAAATTAATATTTGTTGCACCAAATTGCATATTAGTATCTACACCATCTACAAACTCATAAACGATTTCAATCTTTGGTCTTCTAGATTCATATTCATTATTTTGAGTTGCAAAGGTTTCACACTGTTGGGTTTCATTTAAATACTGCAAGAGGAATCCATTATTTGTTTTTCCATTTACCCAATCACTAACCAATGACTTAATATCCCAACTAATATAACCTATACTTCCATCTATCATCGCAGAAGAATAGAATGTTTTATTCTTAGGCTGTTGATTCCAAGTAACTTGGCTCACATCATAACTATCATCTACACTATATAATCCAATTTCTCTTGAAGAACTTGAAAAGTTAGTGTACTTATACATTTCAAAATTAGCGGACTTAATTGTTGCCTCTTTAGGAATATCCACTCCCAAATTACCATTTATCTGAACGTAGGCTCTAGTCTTTTGAAGCCCATTAATTTTATATTGATTATTTCCAGATGCTACTCCATCGTCCATTCCCACATATACATATCCATTGTTTAATGTATTAGTGTTAGGTGCATTTTCCTCCGCTGACGCGATATTAATCCTATCACTATAAATATTAACTTGAGGGTCAACCTTTACTGGATATGCTCTCTCAGGTGATTTGAGCCAATCTTCATCTACTGTTACTGCAATAACATCCTTACCAAATATTTTTTTATCTAGCTTTATGGTTAGATTGCTATTCTTTTTTCCTGAAGCATCAACCATTACAGGCGCACTTAATATAAAGGTAGGATCTTTTTTGCCTGGTTCATATCCTCTTATTGAATTTAATTCTTCTTTAAGAATTACTCCTTTAGTGCTTACTTGATACTTAAATGTAGAAGTATCAACATATCTATTAAGTATAATATCCTCTTTAACTCCATCTGGGTTAGCTGTATACTCATAATCTACTCCATCAAATACATCATTGTATAATATTGCATTTTCTGAAGCTGCACTTCTTGAAAAGTCCCCTTCCATAGGAAATAATGTAACAGACGTATTTCCTTTTTGTACTGATACTCCCTTATCTTTTGTTATTTCAGTAGGAAAATTAACCTTATAATCGTTTGCCTTATTTTCGTAATATCCTCCATTGCTATTTAGCGCTAAGGTATTATCCACCTCTTGATAATTTCCATTTGCATCTTTATAGTTCACTTTATCAAGATAAATATCTTTTACTTCAGTTTTGTTATCTATCTTATAGGTTTTACTATTTGCAGTTCTTTTACTAACTACTTCCTTATCCTTACTATAAGATTCTTCCTTCTTTTGTTTAATTGTGCTTGGTTTTCTAAGAGCCTTTGTAGAAATGTTTTCTGTTTGATTTTCAGTTTTTACTTTTTGGTTTTCCTTATTGATATCCTTTCCATAGTATTCGCCCTTTGGCTGATTTGATAAGTTTTCAGCCGCATAAGCAACTACATCATTAAAAGAAAATAATAAAGTAGAAAAAGTCAGAAAAGTACATATGGCCCTTATTAGAACGTTTTTCTTCATCTTACACCCCCTAATAAGTCCATAGATTTGGGCAGAATTAATTTTAGATATGCGAATAGATTTCATAAGTTATCTTAATGAAATATACCACTCTGGTAACCCGGCGACCTTAGTATAAATATGCCAATCACAAATAATTCTCCAATATAATTACAATAATTTCAAAATGCATATTTAGAATACCGTAGGCCCGTGGCTTTGCGTCTTTATCTTTCAATAAATTTGCCTTTTTCTATGGTTTTTTGTAATTTCTTACATAATAATGCTATAATATTTTAACCAATTTGTAAATATTTTTTAATTTTGTTAACTTTCTAACAAAAAAGAGCAATTTAAACATTAAATTGCTCAGTCCTTTAATCATCTAGTTTTAACTGTTATATCACATAACAAATTATGAACATTTTTATTTAATATGTTTATTTTTTAACACTTGGTTAATAATTGTCTAATATAACAATAATATTTACTACTTATCACTTTTTCGTAAATATTTCTTCTAACTTCCTCTCTACTTCCATTCTATCTTTTTTATGTACCATAATACTTGTAGGTTTTTTTCTACTATTTTTAAACTTAAAAGTTATAACTACTGAACTATTTGTTTCTTTTATGTAACTACTTTCTACCTCTTCCCATGTCCAACCACTTTTTTTTGATAGAATTCCATTTTCTCTTATTTCAATTCTAAATGTTGCTCTAACAAAATAGATAATTGAACACAGTGAGAACATCATCAAATATGAACCTGGAGTAATTAATGTCTCTCCATCAATAAATACTACAATTAAATTCTTTCCTCCAAGCAATAAGAAAATCACTCCTGCAAGAATATCAATTGCATATGTATGATCCTTTACACTTAATATAAGCTTACCATAAGCATTTCTTTTGATACTTCTATATGTTACTTTTAAAGCTATCCATATTAATATAGGTATTATAATTATCAAAATTCCTAAATAAATTAATTCCATAATAACTTCTCCTTTCGTTTACTCTTAAATAATTTTATAAATTCTATTTTGATGCACTATCTATTTATCGATTATTTTACTATATACTTCACTATTTACCTTTATATTGAATAAAAGGCTTTTTGTACAAACAAATGAAAATAGACACGCCTTACTAGTCTTCACTAATAAAACGTGTCTTTCATCTTCAACTTAATTTATATTTAAACAGCTTCATACATAATTCAATAGCAATTGTAAATTTTCTTATACAATTTGTAACATAAATTTAATTTTTATTGAATGTAATCTTCTCAAAATAATGGTATAATCATCTTAATGTGAACGATTTATACATAATATTAAAGGAGCATAAAATATATGCCAAAGAATTTAAAAATACTCATTTTTTCTTTTACCTCGTTAATTTTAATTCTATTAATCGCATATAACATTCATTCTTATTTAAATTTTTTAAAAACCAAACCAACTATCATTAACAAGACCTATTCAAATTCACCTCCAGTGAACAATTTCAAGCGTTCTTATATTCCCAAAGTTAATTTTTCTGATAGACATATATCAGAAATCCATGATGTAAGCTTAAGCATTTTGGATGGGACTAGCATTGATGATGTTCCTATGATACTCAAATCCCAAAGATATTATATACCACTTAATTTTATTTCAAAAAAATTAAATTACACTGTAGATAATTCAACGGGATCACTATGTTTAACTAATAATAGTAATAAAATTTCTTTAACAGAAGACTCTTACGAAAAAAACTCTAAAAAAGGACATCTTCGAGGACATTTAATAAATTATAAAAACACCTTCTATATCTCAATATCAGATATAGAAAAGCTTTTTGATTTAATTGCTGTATTCGATTTCCAAAACAAAAAAATAAATCTTATTCAAGATGAAGTTAAAGCACCTGAGGAACCTTTAATACATCATAATGACAAAATCGCCCTTATTAGATTTGAAGATTTCGGTTGTGGTTATTCAAATATTGTAGATAGAAATCAAACAAAAATAAAAATCATGTCAAATTTACTTTATTCAAATGGGATGAAGTTTCATGTTTCATGGATGCCTAGATTCATTGTTCCTTCAACCAACTTTGATAATGATTTACTCACAAAAGATAATATAGTAAATGTAGGTTTTGTTGATATACTAGATTATATGCTTAATAAAGGTGGCGAAATTGGTCTTCATGGCTATTCACATCAATCTGGAAACACTGCAAGTGGAACTGGTGAGGAAATGTCAAAGGACGTAAATAGTACTGAAGCTGAAACAAGAGCAGTTATTGAAAAAGGTATAGACACCGCAAGTGCTTTAAATATTCCTATTTCATATTACGAGAGTCCTCATTATAGGGATACTAAGGAACAAAAGAACATAATTAGCGAGTATTTTCAATATATATACGAACCTTATGATTATTCAAAAAAAGACAACGTGTACAAGCCTGATGATTATCATTTATTTGTTCCAACACCATTAGGACGTATATCTGATCCTATCGCAGATACACAGCGTATGATAGATAAATTTAATGAAGGTAACCCTAATATACTTAAAAGTTTTTATTACCACCCATCTATAGAAATAGATTATATTGATTTCAATACAAATGGTAATAAACTAAACATTAATTACAATCCCGACTCGCCTCTGCAAAAAATTGTGAAGACGCTTAAAAATGATAGGTATACCACCCTTCATATTGATGATCTTAAAGATGAATAATTAGTAATTAAAAAAGCCTTGCAAAAAGCTTGAATATAGCTTGAATGCAAGGCTTAATTTATTATTTCTCCAATAAAAATATGAAATTACTTTTTACCCTTAAATTCTTTTTTTACAATCAATAACTCTTCCTTTCCAATGTAATTTATTCCATCAAAATCAAGACGAATTATGTATGGCATAAAATCAATCATTCTCAAAAAATCATCGCAGCAATATGCTGGTTCAAAATAATTGAGAATCGTACTTAATGCTGTACCATGTGTTCCAATCACAATATTCGCATCTTTGTAATTAATTAAGATTTCAAAAATTGCTTTTATATTACGTTCTTGAACCATCTTGAGTGACTCTCCACATTCTTCGTGAAAGTCAAGGTTTTCCCACCGTCTTTTGAACATTTCCATGTTATTACCGCATAGGCCACTTTCACGTTCTCTTAATCTTTCATCCAAAGCAATACTAATGCCATGTCCATCTGCACTTTCTTTTATTGTATCAATGCTTCTTTTGTATGGACTTGATATATAGTACTCTATCTCCATTTCCCTAAAAAACTCAGTTACTCTTTTGGAATCATTCATCCCTTCATCACTTAACGGCCGTGTTCCATCCTCTTCCCAATCATGGTCTGGCTGAGCATGTCTTATAAAGTATATACTTGTCATATTTCTCCCCCAAAAAACAATTATAATTATTTAATCCCAATTCAATATTTTAATTATTTTATTTTTAATAATGCGACATTTGTAATAATATTTTATAGACTATTCCATTTAAGTTTATTCAAGAAATTAGTCCAACTGAAACAACCTAATTTATCATTACTTGAACCTATTTCATCTTTGTTTACATACCTTTTAGTAATTACATAAATAGGCATTCCAAATTCATCAAAAATAAATGTATAATTCATACTTTCCTTATTCCAATCATTTAGAAGAATAGCTTTAGTTTTATTTTTCAAATCAATAAACACAATTTCATCTGTATCAGGAATTTGATCTTCTGAACGAAAAACTAAAAATTGTTCAGTAGCAACTTCAAAACCATGAAAATTATATGGCTCAATGTTACAGCAAAATTCAACTTGAAGATTGTGTATATTAATTCTATAAATGTCTCCTCCATCATAGTCATATTCAAGTATTCCATCTTGATCTTTGTCTATAATCTTAGTAATGTATAAATAGTTTCCAATTATACTTGTTTCATTTATATCATAATTACCAAACGGTAAGACCTCGTGCTTTGATTTATCACTAAAATCTACAAACCAAAGAGATTTAGTTCTAATATAATCTTTTTTGTCTTCAATCTTTTTCCCATTAAAATCATAAGATAAATATTTACATTTAGTATAAAAAAATCCATATGGAATATCTTTATATCCTACATCCATATGTATAATCTCAGTTTCACTATCTTGATCTAAAATGAACTCTGGCTCAAGTTCAATTATTTTCACTAAACTGACCTCCATAAATTAATTTAATATATACAAATTATACCATACTATTTCTTTATAAATAATTAATTTCAATCCCGTAGTAATTAATTATGAAAGAACCTAATTCATCTTCTAAGTTGCGACTAATTATCTCTATACTTTCCCTTTCGTAAAATCAAAAAAGACACGTCCTACTAGTTTTCACTAATAAAACGTGTCTTGTATCTTTAATTTAATTAGTACTAATTAAATTATTTGTTCAGACTTTCTTCAATAGCAACTGTAAGTGCTTAAAACAAGCCGATTAACATAGCATTTGTGTATTATAGGTGTATTACTATTAGATTCCTAAAGCTTTCTATACGCTCTTTTAACTGAATCTAACAAATCGATATATTTAAAACTAAAGTAATACAGTTCCCTTAAATCATATTAGAATATTTTGATTAGCTTTCTAGTTCTAAATGGAAAAGTACCTAGTCTAGGCTAAGTATTTTTTCTTTTACTTCCCTATTTAATTATAAAAATCATATTATTTTTTCATTTTATCCTTTACAACCCCAATTAAGCCCATGAAAACACCTCCAAAAAACAGTGCTGTGATAACATAATAAACATAGTCGCTTACCCTTTCAGTATAGAATGATGCTCTGCCTTTTAAAACGATATCTAACGCAACTAATGAAACTCCAATAGCAACGCTTATAAAAAAACCTGAAATAAATTTACTATGAGTTCGAAAATAATCATATTTCAATACGCAAATTATTATTCCTAATGCACAAATTATAGATACTAATACTATCACGTTACTTGGGATATTATTATATCCTATTAAATTAACTAATGTATAAATTGATAAAATTATTATTATAATAATACTATTTTTCTTATCCATATATATAGCTCCTTTTAGCGGTTTCTAATAAAACCATTTATCTATGCTTTACTTATTAAAACTTCCTCAATTAATGGATTATTTTCGTTTAACATCATATACTATCCTATAAATAATTATGAAAAGACAAAGTGCAAAAAAGCTTCCTAATGACAATATCATAAGTAGTAATCCATACTTGTCTATCATAGCTGGATATTCTTTAAATATTATCAGAGTAACAGACATTAATATGCTTGCTAAAATTAACAATATCGTGACAATTGTATCTAATTCCGAATCCTTTTTTCCCATCCTTATAAGTACCAAATATCGCAAGAGAACAAGCGATAACTAAAAGTGCCACAAATACTTGAGCAGAAATATTTTCTATTCCTACGCTTCTTATTATTAATTGTGTAATAAGTAACACACTTACTGTTACAATGCTATATCCTACATTTTTATTATTCATATCTAATCATCCCTTTCAGTATAACGATATACATATTTAACTTTTGTATATTTATTAATCCCCAGCTTATATATTTCGCCACCCTCCCATATTTTCCCTTTTAGGAACATAAAAAAAGACACGTCCTACTAGTTTTCACTAATAGAACGTGTCTTGTATTTTAATTCAATTAATTCTAATTCAATTAATTCTAATTAAATTATTTTGCTAAAGCTTCTTCAATAGCAACTGTAAGTGCTTAAAATAAGCCGATTAACATATCATTTGTGTATTATAAGTGTATTACCATTAGATTCCTAGAGCTTTTTATAAGCTCTATTCAACAGAGTTGCGCCAATCGATATAGTAAACCTAGAATGATATAACACCTTAAAATCATATACTATTACGCATTCCTATGTGATTCAAAAAAAGAGAGTTATTATAACTCTCTTTAAAGCTTCTCATAAACTATTAATAAATGTTCCCTAATAATACTAACGCATACTATTTATTGTCTTATCTAAAACCGATACTACTTTTTTTGTGCTGATTATATCTAACCAAAGCACTGGGTCTGCCCCTTTTAATAATGAAACACATATTTCTATTTTTTCTTTATTGTAAACTTGTATTATAATTGTTCCAGCATTTTTTATGTGAAAATTGTTTTCTTTGACTGTCATAGTCTTAATATGCTTTATTTCATCTACATTAAACTTAACTTGTTTATCTTCTATCATTTCTATTGCCTGCTTTAGAGCTATACTTATCTCTTCAGCTTGTTGTGGATTAACGAAAATTTTAGCACTTCCATTTTCCATTGAACTAATTCCCACCGCAATTAGAGATTTCTCAAATATCTCTACTGTAAGCGCCCCAACATTCTCTTCATCAAATTCGGCATCATCAATATTAATCTTTCATATATTTTCCATGATTTTACTAAGTTTTAAATTTATTCTTTCTATAGTTTTGCAAGCAAACTCATTATCTGGCTCAACGCTTAGTAATTTACTAACCCACTCCTGTGCATTACGAAAATCATCAAGTTTATAGTAACAATGGATAATATCAATTAAATTATAGGTATCATATGGATTTATGGTATTCACATATAATAACTCTCTTAAAGCTTTTGAATAATCTTTGATTTCTATGTAAATTATCCATTTACACTCTCTTGCTTGTATGCATTCATCATCATATTTTAATGCTAAATCAAATTCCTTCAATGCTTCATTATACAATTGTAATCTATAAAAACATATTCCAAGATTTAAATGTGTTTCTGATTGCTCAAAATTTAATGATAGTGATTTTTCATAGTATATTCTTGCTTCATCAAAGTCATTAATTTTATCATAGTACACACCTAAATAATAATAAGCATCTTCACTATTAGGATTTATATTAATTGCATTGTTAAAACAGTCTAGTGCATCCTGTAACCTGCCTTGTTTTAAATAAACTCTGCCTAAATTAAAAACTGGTCGTTCTACTTTAGGGCATTCATTTATTAATCTTTTAAATATGTTAACTGCTGAGTCAAAGTCTTCCATTCCCAAATAACAACAGCCAATATAATTTAAACAATCATAAGATTCATTTGAGCTATAGTATTTTTCGAAATGCTCTAACGCCTTTTTATATTCTTTCTTAACATAATATTCTTCACCTATCACATAAAGTTCTTCAATATCCAATTCTCAGTTACCCCATTCCTAATATTATTTATAAATATCTACTTACTAGTAAATCAGTCATTTTCATTTCACTTCATAAACTATTCTATAAATAATTAAGAAAAGACAAAGTGCAAAAAAGTTTATTAATGATACGAAAAAATTATGAGTATCATAAGATTATTCTTACATATTCTTAGGTGGCAAAAAAATTAATGCAAGAATTGTTACTGCGTTTATTATAATCATACTAAATGTTATAGTTATTTTTTTATTTACTGGATTTCCTTTATCTATAATAAACAGTATGCCTATTATATCAACGAATAAAGAAATAATTCCCAAAAATACTTTTATTACATTTACTCCAGCTGTTGTATTCCCTGAATCAAAAAAATATCCACCCAGCTTTATCATTACACTACACAAAATTCCAAGGAGTGTTATTATAGAATATATTGTGAAATTCCTGATATTTTTCTTTTTTCTAACGATTTCTATTATTGCACTTATTGCTGTTAAAATAGTTATACTCATCATCAATACAAAAATAGAGTCATAACCTATAACTTTTGCTATTGAACTCATCAACAACGGTATAATTATATATACTATAAGTGGAAATTTTGAACTATCCTCATCTAATAAAGCAATTATCTTACTTTTAATCCTATCAATCATACTATTCTTCCTTTTAGAATATAATTCTCCAATTTATATACTTCGTCACCCTCCCATATTTTCCCTTTTAGGAACATAAAAAAAAACACGTCTTACTAGCTTTACACTAATAAAACGTGTCTTGTATTCTTAACTTAATTTATACTAATTAAATTATTTGCTTAAAGCTTCTTCAATAGCAACTGCTACTGCAACTGTAGCTCCAACCATTGGGTTGTTACCCATTCCGATAAGACCCATCATTTCAACGTGAGCTGGAACTGATGAAGATCCTGCGAATTGAGCATCAGAGTGCATTCTTCCCATAGTATCAGTCATACCATAAGAAGCTGGACCTGCTGCCATGTTATCTGGGTGAAGAGTTCTTCCAGTACCACCACCTGATGCAACTGAGAAGTATTTCTTTCCTAGATCAACCATTTCTTTTTTGTATGTTCCAGCAACTGGATGTTGGAATCTTGTTGGGTTAGTTGAGTTACCAGTTATAGAAACATCAACTCCCTCATGATGCATTATAGCAACACCTTCTCTAACGTCGTCAGCACCAAAGCATCTAACCTTAGCTCTTGGACCGTTTGAGTAAGCTATTTCTTTAACTATAGCTAATTCTCCAGTGTAGTAATCAAACTTAGTTTGAACATATGTGAATCCATTAATTCTAGAGATTATTTGAGCAGCATCTTTTCCAAGACCGTTTAATATAACTCTTAATGGTTCTTTTCTTACTTTGTTAGCTTTTTCAGCTATTTTGATAGCACCTTCAGCTGCTGCGAATGATTCGTGTCCAGCTAAGAATGCGAAACATTTAGTTTCTTCACTTAAAAGCATAGCTCCTAAGTTTCCGTGTCCTAAACCAACTTTTCTATCATCTGCAACTGATCCTGGGATACAGAATGCTTGTAATCCTTCTCCTATAGCAGTAGAAGCATCAGCAGCTTTTTTAGCTCCCTTTTTAACAGCAATAGCAGCTCCTAAAACATAAGCCCATCCAGCATTTTCAAATGCGATTGGTTGAGTTTCTTTTGCTATTGTGTATGGATCAAATCCAAGATCTTGACAAATCTTTCTTGCTTCTTCCATAGATGCAATTCCGTACTTTTCTAGTACTGGAGTTATCTGTCCTATTCTTCTTTCATAACTTTCAAATAATGCCATGTTAATTATCCTCCTTCAACCACTTAATTATGCATGTCTTGGGTCTATTACTTTAGCAGCATCATCAAATCTACCATATTGACCTGTTGCTTGTTCTAAAGCTGTTTGAGCATCTACTCCCTTAGCTACAGATTCCATCATTTTTCCTAAGTTAACGAACTTATATCCAATGATTTGGTTATCAGTATCTAAAGCAACGTTAGTTACGTATCCTTCAGCCATTTCTAAGTATCTTGGGCCTTTAGCTAAAGTTCCATACATTGTACCAACTTGGCTTCTTAATCCTTTTCCTAAGTCTTCAAGACCTGCTCCTATAGGAAGTCCACCTTCTGAGAAAGCACTTTGAGATCTTCCGTATACGATTTGAAGGAATAATTCTCTCATAGCTGTATTGATAGCATCACAAACTAGGTCTGTATTTAATGCTTCTAATATAGTTTTTCCTGGTAATATTTCAGATGCCATAGCAGCTGAGTGAGTCATTCCAGAACAACCTATAGTTTCAACTAAAGCTTCTTGAATAATTCCATCCTTAACGTTTAAAGTTAATTTACAAGCTCCTTGTTGTGGTGCACACCAGCCTACTCCGTGAGTTAATGCTGATATGTCTGTAACTTCTTTAGCTTGTACCCATTTTCCTTCTACAGGAATTGGTGCTGGTCCATGATTTGGGCCTTTAGCAACTACACACATTTCTTCAACTTCTTTTGAATACATCATATTTGTTACTCCTCCCTAACAATTAGAATTTATAGCCTAAAATTAAAGGTTATTCGAAAGGGCTATTTTTTCAAACGGGCACTTTATTGTCCCGCTGGGTTATTTATTACCTATGTATATTCTAACAAATGAACATGTCTCAAACAATATAAATTTTTCAAAATTTAAAAATTCCTCCTCCAATGCTACAATTATTGATAATTTTTCATTAATATCCTCAATTATCTTATATATTTTGATGGCAATCTTTTCTATAAGTTGAACAAGCTATAAATTAAGTGATAAAATACATTTATATAAATTAACTAAGAGGTGTTTTTTATGGAACATATTCCAAGTTTAGTATTACAAAAAATGATTTTCTATTTTGAAAAAGACATTAGAAGAATAAATCATGCCCTTAAGGTTTACAGTTTTAGTAAAAATATTGGAGAATTAGAAGGACTTAATAATAACGAACTTTTGATACTTGAAATATCCTCTATTCTTCATGATATAGGCATTAAGGAAAGCGAAAGAAAATATAATAGTTCAGCTGGTAATTATCAAGAAATAGAGGGTCCACCAGTAGCTAGAGAGTTACTTAAAGATTTAAATCTAGATGAAGAAACAGTAGATAGGGTTTGTTATTTAATAGGAAACCATCATAGTTATAGCAAAATAAACGGCTTAGATCTACAAATTCTTATTGAGGCTGATTTTCTAGTTAATGCCTACGAAGATAACATGAATAGACGAGCTATTGAAACTTTTAAGGATAAGTATTTAAAAACAACCACAGGAAGAAAATATTTGGATTCGATTTATGTAATATAATTTCTGCATTATATTTATTAGTTTGGAGATGTTAAAATGGACAAATGTATTTGGTGTGGTAAAAATGGTGATGGCTATAAAGAACTTACTTTAAAGAGTGAAAATTTAGGTGAAAATAAAATGCTTATATGCAGTGATGAATGTGAGAAAAAAACTACTTCTTATTATCAAAAAGTATCTAGGAATTTAAAGTTTTTTGTTACAGGTATATTGCTCTCTGTATTTATAGGTATTCCTCTTACTTTCATGCCTAAAATAGGCTTATAAATAATGTGCGGAGGTGCTGCACTCACAATCATTTTATTTCCTTTTGCTACGCCTCAAACAAATGCATTTCTTGGAATAAAAAGATCAGTTTTATTAACTCGAATAATAGGACTTATAATGTTAGCTCTAGTGCTAATTTTTAATATCAGATAAAAATGGGGACGGTTCTGCACTTTAAAAGTGTAGAACCGTCCCTTTAATTAACTTATTTTCTTCTTTTTACGTTGTAATCCGTACCCTATTGCAGCTAATACCAATCCAAATGCTAAAAGCCTTTCTGCACTAACTACACTACCTGTCTTAGGAAGATCTGAGTTTTCACTAGGAGTTGAAGGATTAACTACATCTCCAATTATGCTAACAGGCTTTGTACTTGCCTTCCAATTGTTTGAACAATCTGGAGAAATGGTCTTATGATTTTGAATATAGCTCATCATCAAGCTTCTTACTTGTCCATCGTCGCCTAATGCCTTTGAGGAATCATAGGTTACTATACTTGGATCAGTACTACTTAATCCAACGGCTTTCATAAAGCCTCCACCGCCATTGTATCTATAATTATTGATGGCAACTGTATATATTGTATCTTCTTTAACTGATACTCCATTTATCTTTAAGTTCTTAATTCTATTCCCTGAAACTACTCTATCTGTAACTTTGTCAATTGTACAAGCTGGTTCAGTTAAATCTATATCATAAGTTGCACCATATAATTGATCTAAATTATAGTCTGCAATATTTAAAACTGTGTCTTTTGTAATTGGGTCATTTTCATTTGATACTTGTTTGTAGTATCTTACTGAATATTCCATCCAATCCTTCAGTTGCTTTCCATTCATCTTTACTCCATATAGGAAATTCTCAAATACATACACTGACATTACATCTTTTATAGTAACATTTCCTTTTGGTATATATGCTGATGCACTTAATGGTGCTGCAATTGAGAGTTGAGTTCCTGCTGCTTCTTTTTGTACTTTATTTATTAGTTCCATTATTGCAGTTGGCTTTTCCAATTGTCCTTCACCTTTAAATTCCCCAGTTGATGTTCCAAGTACAGTTTGAATATACTTTAATGTTGTATCTTGGTATGGCTGTGCTAAATCCTTAATAACTTGATCTTCTTCAATGGCATTATCCATTGGCACATTTTTTGTATTTATTCCATTTAGACTACCATTACTTGCGATATTTATATCTATTTGTGAAACATTGTTTGCCCATTTACCAGGTTCAACTACTGGTACAACTTTTCCTTCTGGATTCTTTAATTTAAGATCATTTAAAGTTGAGTGTGCATGTCCTGCAACTATTGCGTCTATTCCAGTAACTCCTGTAGCTAAAGCTTTTATTTCATTTTCTGGAATAACATCTGAAGCACTTTCTTCTCCACTATGAGCAGCAACTATAACAATATCCGCTCCTTTTGCTCTTACCTCAGGTACCCATTTTTTTGCTTCATCTACTAAGTCATTAAATTTTAATCCTTTATAATGTGCTGCATCTTCCCAATTTGGTATGCACTTAGTAGTTAAGCCTAGTATACCTACCTTTATTTCCTTGCCATTTACATTAAAACTCTTTATATAATAAGGATCTACAAAGTTACTTCCATTGTCTTTATAGGTATTTGCAGATAAAACGTGAATGTCATGGCTCCTTGCATCTCCAATTATTCTATTTAATGTATCTAAGCCATAATTGAACTCATGATTTCCAAGTGTCCAAGTATCATATCCCATAGCTCCCATAACCTTAGTCATAGGATACTCTGTTTTAGTATCAATCATATCATAGTAATATGATAGTGGAGTTCCTTGTATTGTATCTCCATTATCTATAAGCATAACATTTGAATTTGAAGCTCTAAGTCCTTTAACATAGGTAGATACCTTTGCTAAACCTTGTGGCTTTGAAGGAGCTTTACCTGTTGCATAATCATAATTGTAGACATTACCATGTATATCTGATGTGGCTACAACTGAAATAGTTTTTTCACCAGAAACATTTATTATTCTATTTTCAGTAGATGTAGTTATACTTGGATCATTAGCCTTATGCTGTCTTAACCAATTTATTAATGCCTCTCTAACAAGAATGTGTGAATCATTTGCAGGATTGGTTCCTCCTAAGTTTTTAAAGTTTGTAAATCCATCACCGCCAGTAGCTAAGAAATCTGGAGCAGCAACTGTAAGCGCTTCGCTATCTGATATAGGTGAACCATCTTCTCTAGTTATATTAACTATTCTTTCTCCGCTAGCATTAGAAGAATTATAAGAAAACTTTATTCCAGATACTTGTATTCCTTTTCCTCCGTCTTGTACTGCCTGTTCTAAGACTGATTTAAGGCCTGCTTTATTCATAGTTAATTTATATACGGTGTTATCAAAAGGCATGAACTGCCACATAGTTCCAACTGTTATATCTCCAGTAGGAATATCTATTCTTAATCCTCCGTTATTTTGAATTCCAACATCAGCTGATACTGCATTTCTTGTTACGTCTGATGCCCACTTCCCTAAAAATGATGATCCGTATGGCTCTGCACTTTGAGTTCTTTTCAATATACTTCCGCTATTTTTACCTATAACCTCTGATGATATTGGTGCAACTTTAGTATTTGCATCATCTACAATTGCTTTAATATTTTGATCTATTATTGGATTACTTGTTTTATATCCATTTGCATTATCTAAAGCTGTATAGTCTGCGGCACTAGGTGTATTAAACTCAACCTTACCTTCTGATGTTACTTTAAATTTTGCATCAATAAATCCTTTACCACTTGAGTTTGCAATATACACTGGAATTTTTGTAACTGAAGCATTTGCATATACCTTTGAATGAGAGTGTCCTCCAAAAACAGCATCTACATTTGATAAGCTATTTGCTATATCAAATATTGGCCCTGTAGCATTATCTAAGTTATCTCCTTCATGAATTAAAGCTAATGTTACATCTGCTAGCTTTTTATCTTTTATTTCTTTTGCTAAAGAATTTACTTCAGTAGCAACGTCTGTAAACTTATAATTGTCCCCAAAAGCTGGAAGTATTATAGTAGGTGTAGTATCTGTGATTGCTCCAATAACTGCAATCTTAACACCATCTTTCTCAATAATTTTGTATGGATCAAAAGCTCTTTTTCCAGTAGTTTTATCATAAACATTAGAACAAACTATTGAGTAACCTGCCCCCTTCATGGTTACATTCTTAAGTGTATCTATCCCCCAATCAAACTCGTGATTACCTAAGGCAGTTACTTCCATTCCTAATTTGCTAAATACCTGCTCTACTGGAACTCCCTTAAGCATATTTGATATGGCAGATCCTTGATATAAATCTCCTCCCCCTAATAGAAGAGTTCTTCCTGGATTCGAGTTTTGAACTTTCTCTATCCTATCTCCTAGAACTGCTGCAACTTGATTATTACTAGAATCTAAAAGTGTACCATGAAAGTCAGTAACCTCTATTATGTCAAAATTTTTCTCAGCTGTAGCTGCTTTAGCTATGCTTACGAAGCCGTTTGAGAATAGTGAAAATACAACAAACATTGCTACAAATAAAGCTGTTAATTTTTTTTGCCTTAGAACCCTTTTCAACATTACCCATCCCCTTACATAATTTTATAAGAAAACTTTACCATATTTTCCCATATAATTATATTATAGCAAAGTAAAATTTATGTAAAAGTTCGTGATTATGCATATTTTATATAAAAATTTTAAGGATTATCCCAAAGTAAATATAAATTCACTTTAAGATAATCCTTTCTAAACTAGTATATTTTCTTTTCATTTATTAAGTCAATAAACTCTTGCACTATATATGGATCAAACTGTTTTCCTGAACATCTTTTTAATTCCTCAATGGCAAATTCAACACTTAATGCTTCCTTGTAAACTCTCTGATGAGTCATTACATCAAAGGAATCTACAATGTTTATTATCCTTGCTAAAAGAGGAATTTCTTCTCCTTTTAGTCCTATAGGATAGCCTGTACCATCATATTTTTCATGGTGATTTAGTATTTCATCTGCAATATGTGCTAGTACAGGTGTTGATTTAGCAATTCTATATCCTATTTCTGTATGGGTCTTCATTATATCAAACTCTTCTTTTGTTAAGGATGAAGGCTTCATTAATATCTGCTCAGGTATTCCTATCTTTCCAATATCATGTAATAGAGCTAGTAATCCTAGTTCATCCAATTTATCTTCACTTAATCCTAATCTCTTTCCTAGCTTTAAACTTAATTTCTTTATTCTCATGGTATGCTGCTCTGTTTCACTATGTTTTTCATGTAATGTCCTTAATAATGAACTTATTGTAGAATTTCTAGAGCTCTTATCCTCCATAAGCTTATTACGATACATTCTTTTTTCAGCTAAACACATTACAGCTTCAGTATTAGGATATTCATCATTTTTTTCGGCATATCCTAAGGCTATGCTAATATTAAATTTATATCCTGTTTCTTTCAGGCATGCAATTTTTATGTCATCAATTAATTTTGAAATATAACTTCTATCTTTATCTACAATGACTATAATAAATTCATCTCCACCCCATCTTGAGATAATCTCATGGGTACTGCATGCTTCCCTTAATATTTTGCTTGCAGCATAAATCAATTTATCTCCCTCTGTATGTCCAAAAGAATCATTTACTAGCTTTAATCCATTTAAATCTCCCATTATAATGAAATATTTAGCTTCTTCGTTAGAATCTAATTCACTAAAGACCTTTTCCATATAAGCTCTATTTTTAATTCCAGTAAGCTTATCAGTAAAACTTAAATATAATATTTCTTCTTCATATTTCTTTCTGTCTGTTATATTAGATAAAGTGCTTACTATCCTTATTGGCTTTCCATGTGAGTCTTTCTCTGAAACCTTTCCTCTTTGTGATACCCAAATTATATCACCAGACTCTTTTATAATTTTAAATTCCTCTGTGAAACTATCTTCTTCACCTTTAATTACTTTGTAGAACTTTTCCCTTAATCTATCAATGCAATCAGGGTGAATTTTAGAGACATAACTTTTAAATAATTCAATTCCATTTTCGCCCTCGTACCCTATTTCTTCTTTCCATTCTGGGCTAATATAAACTTCTCTGCTTTTCACATAGAAATCTAAATATCCATCACTCGTAGCTTCCATTATTATTCTAAATCTTTTATCACTCTCTTTAATATCCTTGTAGGCATTATTTAATTCCATTAACATCCTGTTAGTAGAGTCAGCTAGCTGATTAAGCTCATCCTCTCCACTAAGTTGAATATTGAGACTCGTATCCTTTGTTTTTGCCACATACTCTATAAAATCAGTCAATTTAGAAAGTCTTTTAAATATTTGCTTGTCGATAACTATATAATCAATAACAAATACTAATAAAATCTGTAGAATAATTCCTATTACAAAAATACTAAAATAATATTCTTGATAATCAGTTTGTTCTGTTTCTATGGAAAACATTATAGTCTTTTCACCATATACGTCAGTTTCAACTTTATAAGCCTCAAAACTCGATTTATCTTTTTGGTACTTAACTTCATTATTTAAACTTTTGAAATCCTTGTAATATTTATCTTCTGAAATACTTATATTATTAAATGTGAGTGATGTCTTTGCTGTTTTTTGAATGTAATCTAATAATTTATTATCAATTTCTCTAATAAATATCAAGTATCCGTTACTATCAGCTGAATCATCTGATTTTGTAACCTTTGACTTTGCAACTAGAAAAGCTTTATTTTTTACTAAAAGCAATGGACTTTTAGTACTTCCAATATCTTTTATCTCTTTATTCTTTAGTAAAATTTCATTACTCAACTCTTCTGCTACTTCTTTATCAATTCCAGTTTCTTTACTATATACCAAATTACCTTTATCATCTAAAAAGATCATCATTTTCAAATTCAGTGTAACTAGCGAGCTAAAGTCTAAGTTAGATTTTATATAATCGTCATTTTTATTATTTATAAATTCATAGGTATCATCCCAAACGGCCCAATCTAAAAGCGAACTTTTCAAATTTTCTTCTTCATTGCTTAAAATATAGTCTACCGTTTGAAAGCTTTCTTCTATTTCATTTTTTTTATGTTTCTCTATGAATCCATAATATGCTAGATAAAATACAGCATATGTTACCAGAAACATGAAGATAAAACTTAAAATAACTACAGAAAAAGTTTTTTGTTTAACCTTCATTTCATCACTCCCCACAAAGGATTTTTCTTCTATATCTTGCAATTTATATTATTATTATCGTATGTTTATCTACTTTTCTTTATTGTTTCTTCTTCATTTTTCTTCTTTTTTCGTCATGATGCATAAGATAATATTTCCCATAAAAAAATACAGAAAATCTCATTTTAAGAGAATTCTCTGTATTAATTAAATTTCATTATCTAGGCAGTTGTGGTGATAATTTCCTATTTTCCAAGGAGCATTTACTAACTTTTTTTGCTGCTCTTTTCTTGTGATAATTTTATACCCTTATGGAACTAGCTACCTCTTCCTTTGCAGCTTCCCCTTGTTTTTGAACTGCTTCTTCTGCTTTCCTAATTTCCTCAGGATCTCCTAGATAATAATGCCTTATTGGTTTTAATTCATCATCAAGTTCATAAACCAAAGGAGTTCCTGTTGGAATATTTAAATTAGTAACCTCTTCATTTGATAGATTGTCCAAATACTTAACTAAAGCTCTAAGACTATTTCCATGAGCTGCTATTACTATATTCTTGCCACTTTTAACTTCTGGTGCTATGACTTCATTCCAGTAAGGTATAACCCTCTTAATAGTGTCATTTAAATTTTCAGTAAGTGGTAGTTCTTCTTCTTTTAACTCACTATATTTTTTTTCATTTCCAGGGTATCTTTCGTCATCTTTTGATAAAGCAGGTGGATATACTTCTGAGTCTCTTCTCCATTTATGGACTTGTTCGTCTCCATATTTCAATGCAGTTTCTGCCTTGTTAAGCCCTTGAAGTGCTCCATAATGTCTCTCGTTTAATCTCCAAGATCTTTCTACTGGTATCCATAATAAATCTAATTCATCTAATACGTACCATAAAGTCTTAATTGACCTTTTAAGTACTGAAGAAAATCCTTTATCGAAATTATAACCCTCTTTTCTAAGTATTTCTCCTGCCTTCTTAGCTTCTTCAATGCCTTTCTCTGAAAGCTCCACATCTGACCAGCCTGTAAACCTGTTTTCTTTATTCCATACACTTTCTCCATGTCTTAACAAAACAACTTTTTTCATAATATTTCCTCCTATCCTCCATTATATTTATTTAATCGATATTAATAATCATTACTATATAATAATTATACACCTAATATGCTTATATTTAACCTCCTATATTATCTAAAAACTCCTAAATAACATAATTTAAACCATTACTTACCCTTTTTATTTCATTTTTCTAAGTTTATTGCCCTTTTATACAAAGTATAAAAGCCACTAAAGAATTGTTACTCTAGTGGCTTTTAAGATTATTAAAATCTTTGTTCCGTTCTGCTTATAATGTCTTCTTGTGTAGTAGCATCTAATGTTACAAATTGTGCACAATATCCCGCAACTCTAACTATTATATCTCTATATTCTTCTGGGTTCTTTTGTGCATTTCTTAAGGTTTCTGTAGACATGATATTAAATTGAATATGCCATCCCTTAACTGCAATAAAGCTCTTAATAAACATAATAAACTTTTCAAATCCAATATCATTATTAACTAAGTTTGGAGTAAATCTAACATTTAATAATTGACCGCCAGTCATAAGAATATTAGGAAGTTTTGATACAGTTTTTAAAACTGATGTTGGTCCTTTAGTATCTGTTCCTTGTACTGGTGAACATCCTTCTGCAGCTGGAGTCCATGCCTTTCTTCCATCAGGGGTTGCTCCAGTTACACATCCCATTGGTACATTAGAAGATATTCCTGATGTAGATAAACCATAATTCCCGCCTATTGGACCTTTACCATACCTTGTATTATTATATTTTGAAATCTCTTTAATATAGGTTTCATATACATCCACAGCTATATTATCAACATATGAATTATCATTTCCGTATTTTGGTGCTCCCTCTAATACTTTTCTTATTCTTTCTCCATTAACTCCTTCAAAGTTGCTATCTAATGCATCTTTTATTTCTTCTAGGGTAAATAATTTATCCTCATATACAAATTTCTTAAGAGCTGCAAAACTATTAGCTGCATTTGCTAGTCCAACTTGAAGCCCTGAAATTATATCATATACAGCTCCCCCTTCTTTTATAGTTTTACATCTTTCTATGCAATTATCAATTAATGAAGAGCAGAATATATCTGGATAATCTAATAGATTTACATCTGCAACCTTATCTGAAACTACTGATAATTTTGTATAATATTCTATATTCTTCTCCCAAGCTTTCCAAAGATCTTCATATTCTTTAAAATCCTTTAATGAACCATTTCCTGCATTAAGAATATATCCAGTTCTTTTATCAAATCCATCATTTAGTGTAAGTTCAAAGGCTTTTATAAAATTAAGGAATGTCATTCCTGTACATCTATAGCCCCATTTTCCTGGAACAGCTACTTCAACACAACCTACCATTGTATAGTTATAAGCATCTTTGTAGTATACACCTTTGTTTAGAAGAGCAGGAATGATTATATCATCATTATGAAGTGCAGGCATTCCAAAGCCTGTGGATATAACTTCAGCGCATTCTCTTAAAAATCTTTCCGATGTATTTGCATGAACCCTTGCTGAAAGATTTGGTTGAGTTAATTTTGCTTCCCCAACACTTTCTAAAATCAAAAAGCTCAATTCATTTACTGCATCAGTAAAGTCAGAATTAGTTCCTCCAATTGTAACATTTTGATAAGTCGGATATCCTGCCCCATAGCCTGAATGAGAAGTTGATCTTATCTTAAGAATTGAATATAGCTTTATCCATAAGCATTGTAATAACTCTTTGGCATATTCTCTATCGATTATTCCTTCTTTAATATCTTTCATATAATAAGAGTTTAAGTATTGATCCACTCTTCCAAGAGATGCAGAGTGTCCATTGCTTTCTATTTGTATTACTAAATGAATAAACCAAATCATTTGAAGAGCTTCTTCAAAACTTTCTGGAGCATCTCCTGGTACCTTCTTACAAATTTTTGATATCTTTATTAATTCTTCTTTTTTCTTCTCGTCTGTCTCTTTTTCACTTAATTCATATGCAAGCCTTGAATATCTTTCTCCAAATTCTATAATGCTTTTATTAATTATAATTATAGATTGTAGAAAAGCTATTTCCCTTAATGCATCATCATCACTTATATCAATTTTATTAAATCTTTCTTCTGCTTCTTTTATAATTCCATTCAATCCTAACTTTAAAGCTTTTTCAAAATCAGGTACTATATGCCCATCCCCAGATGTCATATTTCCTTCTCCATGTATAACTTTAATTTCAGAAGCTTTCTTAACCTCTTCAGGAATTACTGCCATACACTTATCTTTTAAGGTCTTTCCTTTCCAATAACCTATAATTTCTCTTAGTTCTTCTATATGTTCCTCTGGAAGATAAAAGTTATCTCCATCTCTCTTATTGAAATTCCCTTTATCATTAAGTTCATCCTCCATCCAATCTACTGCATACTCTGGAAATATTGGTGCAGTTCTTTCTTCTGAGGCTTGATTACCTACTATAAGTTCCCCATCTTTAATATAGATGCTCATATTTCTTAAGATTTTTTCTACTGCTCTAGCCCTTTTAATGTATATTGGCTGAGCTTCATTTTCTTTATAAGCCTCAGTGATATATCTTGCACGCTCAATGCACACCATTGGAGTTTGGGATAAAACAGATTCCCTTAACTTTTTAATTCTTTCACTTTTAATTTCAAAACTTTTCATTTTTCTATCCCCCTATAATACATTTTATATTTTCTTCTTCAACCATAGCCTTTAAAGTTTCTATATATTTTAAATCTCTTTTTTCTAAATCTTTTAGCTTATATTCCTTCTGTAGTCTCTTATATTTGTCCATTCCTAAGGTGTGATAAGGAAGAATATGAATTTCATTAATATTATTTTCCTTGGCTATTTTAATAGTTTTACCTATGTTTTCTTTATCATCATTTAAACCTGTTATTAATGGAATTCTTATAATAATCTGTTTGTTTAGCCTAGAAAGCTCTTTAAGATTATTTAGTATAACTTCATTAGGTACCCCCGTTAGCTCTTTATGAATTTGTGAATCAGTATGCTTTATATCAAATAAGAAAGTATCTGTAACTTTGCTTAGTTCTTTTAACTTTTCAACGTTTCCATATCCTGAAGTCTCAACGGCAGTATTTATATAATTTTCTTTGCACTTAGTAAGTAGTTCTATAACAAAATCAGCATTCATGAGTACTTCTCCCCCAGAAACTGTTATTCCTCCTGAAGATTGTCTATAGAAAACTTCATCTTTGTAAACCTCTTCAAAAACCTCCTGAACTGTCATGTGTTCAGCAACAAATTTCAGAGATGAAGTCGGACAAGCTTTAATACATTTGCCGCAGGTTGTACACTTTTCATGATCTATTTTTATCTTCCCATCTACTAAACTTAATGCTAAATCATCACAACTTTCTATACATCTTCCACATAAAATACAATTAGTATCCGAATAATACAATTGATTTTTACTACTCTGAGTTTCAGGATTACTACACCACAAGCACCTTAAAGGACAACCTTTTAAGAAAACCACTGTTCTAATCCCTGGACCATCATGTATGGCATAATGTTCAATATCGCAAATCAAGGCTTCCATCTTCTCTCACCCTTTCACTAATTATCATTCATTATCACTTGTTATTGTTCAATATCATTTTACTCTTAAAATATTTTTGCGTCAATATATTATTATAAGGTTTATTTATAATAATCTTTATTTTTAACTTCATTTAATATACAATAAGTATATTATCAAATTTTATCATTCATTATCACTCAAGGAGGAATTAAATGTTTGCAGAAGAAAGATTAAATGCAATTATTAATATATTAGAGGAGCAAGGAAAAGTATATGTTAAAGATTTAAGTGCGAAATTTAACATGTCCGAACCTATGATAAGAAAAGATCTTCAGAGACTTGAAAAAGAAGGAAAATTGAAGAGAACTTATGGTGGGGCAATACTTGAAAGAAAAAAGGCTGAAAGCACAAGCATTGAAACTAGGCTTGTTAGAAATACTGATAAAAAACAAGTTATAGCTAGAAAAGCTCTTAAAGAAATCAATGACTTGGATATGATTTTTTTAGATATATCCAGTATTAATTTTTTGATAGCTAAATTAATAGCTGAAGAAAATAAAAAAGTTACATTAGTTACAAATATGGTAGAGATCTCAACTCTCTTTAATGAAAATACTAATACTGAATTAATTTGCATTGGCGGAAGATATAACAAACTTCTTGGAGGGGTTGTAGGTTCTGCTGCCTCATTAGATATTTCTAAATATAGAGTAGATAAAGCCTTCATAGGTAGCTGTGGAGTTAATGTACTTGATAACAGCATAAGTAACTTTGATTTAGAGGAAGGTAACACTAAAAAAGCTATTATCAAAGCTTCAAAAGAAACCTTTATAGTAATGGAAAATACTAAGTTTATTTTTGACGGTTCATATAGATTTGCTATTTTAGATGATATAAATAATATCATTACAGATGAGCTTCCTGAAAAGAAGATTTTAGATGTTTTAGAGTCTAAGGATATTAGAGTAATTTAAACTTTAATCTAAATAAATGACTATATTTTAATATAGTGTTGAAAAATAGCCTTAAAATTTCAGGTGAAATTTTAAGGCTATAATGCTCAATATAAGAAAATTGTGCAACATAATTTATAATTATATCTATTCAACTAAAATTCTATCACCTTTACTTGTAGGCGTAGAAACAACCACAAATTCTATGTCACAATCTGAATTATTCATCATCTGGTGAGGAATCCCTGGTAATATTTCTATTCCTTCGTACTCATTTAATAAAATAGTTTTCTCATTGAGTTCTATTGTTGCTTGTCCGGACAGTACAAAGAAAAACTGCTTTGCTTTTTGATGAAGATGCCTAACTTCTGAAGTTTTTGAAGGCATCTTCTCATGTATAATACTTAGTTCATTAGTTTTAACTAAATGCCAACCATCACATATGCCTCCCCAAATATAGTGTTCTGCATTATCCTTACTAATTTTCATTTTTTATTCCTCCGATTTTATACTTTAAATCTAAAAGTGAATCTCTTAATTCGTCATATTTTACTATTGTTCATTTGATTATAGTTTTATATAGTATATAAAACAAATTAAAGCTGTCACATCAATTCTTAATCAACCCTATTATACTTACCATATTTATTTCTAATTAAAATATTATCACCAACTGGAAAACTCGTCCATATTACATTAGCATAGCAATTTAGCCATATTAAAAATGGATATAAAAAAAGAGAAGTGAATATTAATTCACTTCTCTTTTTTTGGTGCTGATGGAGGGACTCGAACCCTCACGATTTGTGGTCGGTGGATTTTGAGTCCACTGCGTCTGCCATTCCGCCACATCAGCAAGGCACTTAAATATATTATCACATCTTTTATGTTAATGCAATATTAACTTGTAATTTCATGTTAAAATATAGAAAGAGGATATCTTAAAGCTATTTTTAGATATCCTCTTTTTATTTATTCTTTAATGTCTTTTGTAGTTATAGTTTGCTCACTTTCTTCTCTTACTTCTTTACTTTCCTTTTTGTCTTTGTCCTTTGAGTTTATGGTTTCAATAATGGATTTCTTAATTTCTTCCACTACAATATTGTGATTTTCATTAGGTTTATATTCAACGCCAATTTCTTTGCTTAGTAGTACAGTTAGCAAGCTTTGAACAGCATCTACATGTCCATTTTCAGCACTATTTCCCATAGTAATAACATTCTTAGGAACTATATCAATTCCTGATGTTGCTATTGCTTTTGTGAATTTGTCCATTACATCTTGAGTAACTTGATATTGTGGTCCACCGTATGCTCTAACTTGTTCTTCGATAGCTATAGCTTTACCTATACCTACCCTTGCTTCAAGTTCAGCTTGAGCTTCAGCTTCGAACTTAGTTTTATTGGCATTTGCCATTGCTATAGTTTCTATTTTCTTAGCTTCTTGAATAGATCTTTCAAGTTCTGCTTTACCTTGGTTAGCCTGAATTTCAATATTAATTAAAGATTCTGTTTTCATGGTTTGTTGCTTAGCTACAGCTTCTGCTTCTCTTAAAGTTTTTTCCATGTCTGCTGCATCTTTTTGACTCTTATAGGTTTCTATTTTTTCTCTTGCTATTTGTCTATCTCTTAACTGAGTTAACATATCTTCAATACGAGGATCTTTTTCTCCTGAAGGAGTTCCTACTAATACCTCTTCAAGTTCAAGATTGTATTTTTCGAATTTTTCTTTCATAGCCTCAGTGGCTAATAGTTGTATCTCTGTTCTATTTTGAACTAGCTCAATTAAGGTCTTAGTCTGTCCAATATTTTTAAAATAAGTTCCTATTAGTGGATCTAAAGTCTGCTCAACAAGCATTTTAATATCACCAAATCTTTGAATTACAAGCGGAGCTTTCTTATAGTCTATATGCACTACAACTGATAGTGGTAATAATGGTTCAAAGGCATCCTTAGTTATTAAGCTTACTTCCTTTAAATTACTATCATATTGTAACTTTCCATTCTCTTTACTATTCCATTTTAAAATAAAGTTTGTAGTTGGAACTGGAAATACCTTGATTGCATATGGATTCAAAGCATATTTACCAGCCATTAACGGTTCTTTCCATACACCTCTTTCACTACTTGCAACCAATTCTCCATGAGTATAAGTTACATCAGACTGGTCTTTTCCTTTTGCACCTGTAAAGGAGTTAACTACTCCAACATATCCCACATCAATTATTGTCTTTTTAACTAATTCTACTGATGCAAACAGTCTATTTATATAGTACTTACCATCTGTAATTACTTGAAGTTGTCTACCTCTATATCCTCCAGCTGCTAAGAACTTTTCAATATCCTGAAAATTATTGTGATAGATTTCTTTTAAGTTTTTGTCATTTCCTACAACTGGGGCTATTATATCTCCTTCTGGTAAAGATGGACCGTCTTTTGTAGTTACAACTCCTACTAGATCACTTTCACCTTCAATAACTATTGGTCTAAACCCATTTGCATATGGATTTGGATTACTCTTATTCCATATATCATTTGCCATTCCCATAACTGAAGCTTTATCATCATTACCAATAGGTAAATAATAAATCTGACTTTCAGTTATAATTATGAATTGTGCTGTATTAAAAGCATAAGTACCTTCTCTTAGTATTCCTCTTTGAGGTCCTTTTTGACCACCATTTTCTAAGAATGCTCTAACACTTTGAAAATTATTGCATGAATCTATTATTTTTCCCAGAGATTGAGATGGCTTTAAAGCTTCTCCGTCACGAGCAAAAACATACCCAATTTGTCCTTGTGGAATAGTAATAAGCTTTTGTCTATGAATTTTGTATTTAAATACTGATCTTAGATGAATTCCTGGTTTTAATAAATCTGGCTGATATCCAGCTTCTCCATTAAGAGAAATAACTGAGTTATTATCCTTCTGTCCTTTTTTTCTACCAAGCCAAATTTCTACTATTCCTACTTCATCACTTTTGATTATTGTAAGCCCTAATACCCTAAATATTAGAAACCATAATAAAAAAATACCTACAATGCATCCAACTACCCAAAAAATTATGTCTGTCATTTATTCTCCCCCCTTAATTAATATACTTATTATATCATCATTGTATAAATTTTCTATTTACAAATTATGAATATTTATTAATTAACTTATTTATTATATTTACTGCTTTTGATGGATCATCAGTTATTGTTGTTTCTTTTGCTAACAAAAATCCTGTTGCTCCATTTTTAATAAACCAATAAATATCATCCACTTCTGCTGGAGATACTTCTTTCCCTTTAACTAAAGAATCTAATAAATGAGTAGCTACTATCAATTCCCTGGATTTACATCTTTTAAATATCATTCTTTGTATAATAGGTATATTGTTTATCCCAACCTCTGGCACCAAATCTCCTCTTGCGATAATAATGCCGTCACATTCTTCTGATATACTTTTTATATTTTCAACACCCTTAAAAGTTTCTATTTTAGCATATAATTTAGGAAGGACTTTTCCCATTTCTTTTGACTTATTTAAGATATAGTTTTTATATTTTAAAAGCCCCTCTTTGCTTTCTATATAAGATAAGGCAATTATATTCAGCTCTTCTTCTAAACAAAAATCAATATCTCGTTTATCTTTAGTACTGATACTTTTCTCCTCTCTTATATACCCTTTAATATTACAGCTTTTTTCTGCCCTAACAATTCCTCCTCTTTTAACCTTTCCAATCAAAAAATCTTCATTTTTATTTACTATTTGAAGATTTATTGCACCATCTTGAAATGTTATTTCCCTAGAAGTGATCTTCTTAAAATTATCTATATTCAAATTAAGAGGAATTAGTTTTTCCTCTAATGATATTAATTCCTTATATTTTTCATAGGAACATATTTTAATTAGTTCCTTATGCAAAAGTCTAATTGGCCTTTGCATTTCACTCCACACCCTTATTTTACTTCCTTGTATATCACCTAAAATGTTGACACTAATACCCTCTTTTCTTATTTTCTTTACTATTTCCCTAAAGAAATCTTCACTAAAGTGGGAGAAATTTAACCTGATTATATTTCCACCTGAATTTCTTAATTTATTTAATGTTGTTTTTTCTAATGTATTTGGTGCTACTGTACAAATTATATCCATAATTACCCCTTAAAAATTACTTCTTTTTTAATCCTATAATTTAAAACTAAATTTTATTCATTAAATTATATTAAAAGGGAGAGACTATAAAGTACTTCTACCCTATAATTCCCTCCCAATCCTTGCTTATATCAAGCAATGCTTTACTGATATAAGGTTCAATCTCCCACAAAGAAATTCCCCTTTTTGTCATTACTTCAACGCACACGACGCTATTTTCTATATTCGCTACAATATAATAACTCATGTCTTTTTTATAATCTGAAACCTTGAAATTTATCTTTTCTTTTTCATAAGTAAATTTTTCATAGAACCTTTTTGAAAGACTACTGCCATCTCCAAATATTCTTAATGACTCCTCATCACCTTCTACGAGATTTAAATATAGATAGATATCAACCTTTGATTGATTAGCTAAGATTACCTTTTTAAGTAACATATCACCAAAACCTGAGTACTCAATATCATTCATAATTATGACAACGTGGTCTTTTTCCCTTAACTCTTTGGCAATTTTATTTCTTAAATAGCGATTTTCAATATCTATTCCATATTTCATACACTTCCTCCTCAAGAGAATTTAAAGTTATATATAGGGTTTTAAGTTAATAGTTGAACTTAAAACCCTATAGAAAAGTGTAAACAGCAATGAATGTTTCAAAAGCTATTTACACTTTTTATTATTGTATGTTATTACCCTTAAAAGGTTCTAAGGTGTATAACCATTTAATAAATTATAATGAAGCAAAAAAAGGAGTGATTTTCATGAAAAAAGTTCTGGCAGCATTTTTAGCCTGCTCATTAATTTTCTTACTAAGTGGTTGTGCTCTTAAAGATCCTAAATACATAAATCTTGAGTCCAAGCCATCAGAACAATATTATACTCAAGAGTTAAAGGACAAATTAAGTGATAGCGATGATTTTAAAGTATCGATACTTGATACTAATTTTTATAAAGAGAAACAAATTCCTAAAGAAGAAAACAAATCATTTATAGACTTCGTTAACTCAATACATCCTGAATACTACAAAGAAGCTTCGGTAGATAAAACTAAAAGATGTTTATATAAAGTGTTTGTAACAATTAAAAATAGTAAATATCTTTTAAAGGTCTATGAAAATGAAATCATAACCATTGCCCCTTGGGATGGAGTTTTTGATGAAGATGTTTTAAGTGAATTAAGTATTCCACCTGGACAAAAGCTTATCTCTTTATGTAAGCACTATATAAAATAAGGCTAGAATACTCAAATAGTTGTCAGAATGTGTTATTATATAAATAAGTTATTTGGAAGGTAGGGATTTTTCTGTTTATAAAAACTTTAAATACATTAGATAAAGCTATAATTAAATCTATTAGAGAATTAGAACATGTCTGCAAAACATATGATAAATTAAGTGGAGAGATGTTTCTTGATAATTCTCTAAACTTTAGTAAGGATATAAAAACTACTTTTTTGGCTTACGAAGATAATCAATTAGTAAGCTTAATTAACATTTTTATTCCTACAAGATATGAAGCTGAACTTTCAGCCTACACCCATCCTGATTATAGGAACAGGGGATATTTTAGAGAATTACAAATCTCTGTTACTAGTGAACTTAAGAAATATAAAGTAAAAAGAATACTTTTTACTTGCGAGGCACAATGCATAGTTTCAAAAGACATTATAAAAAAACTAGGTGCAAAATATACTTTTACTGAATACTCACTCACATATGATTTTAATCATGCTGAAAACAAAATTTTAAGTTCAATGAAATTATCTTCCCCTACAATTGATGATATTCCAACACTTATCTCTCTAGGCGAAGATATATTTGACGAAAATTATGAAGAATCAAAAAGTATTGCAACAAAAGTATTTAATGCTGAAGATAGAGAGCAATTCTTAGCAGAAGTAGATGGAAATTATATAGGTATGTGTTCCGTAAGATTTGAGAATAATGAAGCAATGATAAATGGTCTTGGAATATCTCCAATGTATCAAGGTGAAGGATATGGCAAAGACTTAGTTTATTCCGTCTTAAATGAATTAATTAAAAGAAACCTCAAAAAAATTGCCATAGAAGTTGACAGCGACAATGATAAAGCATTTAACCTTTACCAAAAATGCGGCTTTAAAATTGAAACAGCCTTTGAGTACTATAAGAAAAACCTTTAGAGTAAAATCTAAAGGTTTTTGTTTTTATATCATTGAATAATATTCTGATATCATATTAAAGGAAGCCTTAGGATCCCATGGCATATCCTTATAAACATTTCCAAGCTTATCTTCATAACTTTTAACAATGCCGTAAGCTGCCATATCTAAATCATATAGAGGCTCTTCTTTATGAGGATAGTTTCCACTTATAAAAGTAAATACAAAAGCCCCTTCTACATCTTCTTCACAAAAAATATCTAATGAGTCCTTTATATATTTTGCCTGAATACTCTCATCTCTTTTATAATCTCCACTTATCTCTAGAGGAGTTTTACTTTTATCTACAATAGCCCAGCCATAACCTCCTTTATCTTCTGCTCCTTCATAAGTGCAGCACCCAAACTCTGTTATTATCACAGGTTTTTTATGTTTATAATATTTTTTCAATCCTTTTCTGTATGAGTTTTTATTGTTTTTATCCATATAATAGTCTATACATACCATATCAAATAGATCCCAATCTACATCCTCCCAAGGGCCAGAAGCATAGGTTATCTTTCCATTAAACTTGCCTTTAATAACATCTGTTGCTTTTGATAAGTAATTATTTAGATTTTTATTAAAGGAACCGTTAGAAAGAGTACTTTTTAGAAGCTTCATAGGTTTCATAAATGTTCCTATCCTCTCAAATGCAGTGTCTCCTAATACCAGTCCATCCATAAAGAAGGTAAGTTCACAACCTGCAACAAAAACAATATCATCTTGAGATTCCCTTAGTTTTTCAGCTTCTTCAGCACACTTTTCATAGTACTCTAGAGTTTCTTCTTCATTCTCATCTATGATTGCTGGCGAAAACCAAACCTGCAAGTCATTCTCTAAAGCATATTTTGCAGCTGTAGTTAATCTATATAAATCATAGCCTGAAATTCTAACTGCATTACAATGCAAGTCATTCTTTATTATCTCCATCTCTCGTTTAACAATATTAGAATCAAACTTATCCCTTGAGGAATTATCTTTTCCATCAGTATAAGTTCCTACATCGTAATTAATTCCTTTGATGCGCAATGCTTCACTCATGTAAATTCACCTTCCTTAGTAAAATACTTTATATGTTATAGTCTTTAACATATTATATATTTTATGCTAAAATCATAAAGCTTATTTTAATCTCAATAGCAAACAAAAAGAAACTCCCTAAGGAGTTTCTAACCCCCTAAGGAGTTTCTAACCCCCTAAGGAGTTTCTTTTGCTATTTCTAAAAGTTCAAATACTCTTTTGTTCATTAATGGGTGTAAATAAAATGGACATATTTCATTTACTGGTTCTAGTACAAATAATCTTTGATGCATTCTTGGATGAGGTAATATTACATGTTCATCATTTGATACTATTTCATCCATAAAAATTATGTCTATATCTAGTGTTCTAGGTCCCCATTTAATTACTCTCTCTCTTTTTAATTTTTGTTCTATATGTAATAAGAAATCCATTAATTCACTAGGTGATAGCATGGTTTCAATTTCTATTGCACAATTTAAAAATTCTTCTTGCTCTGTGTAACCCCAAGGCTCTGTCTTTATAAAACTTGAAGTCTTTAATACTTTGCATAAATCATGCTCATCTATTATTTCTATAGCTTTTTTTAAATTTTCTTCTTTATCGCCTAGGTTTGAACCTAATGATAGCACTGCCCTACTTCTTTTTCTAGTGATTTCAACTTCAACTGTATCTAAGTTTCTATGTATAGGTGCCCAAGGCTTCTTAACAGATACCTTTATTTCCTTAACTAAAGGATAATTTATAAGCACAAATTCACTAATTTTATTGCAGGCTGTTTCAATTAAATCATAGCTTATTTTATTAAATTCCTGCTCAACCCTTTGTGATAATTCTCCATAATGTACTGAAGCAGTTAAGTCACCAGTTCTTCCTGGAGTTTTTAAATCTAAAGAAAGTTCTAAGGATATTAAAAACTTTTGACCTAATTTTTTCTCTTCCTCAAACACACCATGGAAGGCAAATACCTCTAAATCTCTTACATATAATTTATCCATAATACTATTTATTTCTCCTAACTATAGCATCAGTCATTTGTGCAGCTCTTTTATTTTCCTTAACATCATGAACTCTCACAAAATCGTAACCCTTCATTATTCCAACTACAGTTGTAGCTACAGTACCCTCCACTCTTTCCTCTGGTGGAAGATCTAGAGTTAGTCCTATCATAGATTTTCTTGAAGTAGCTAAAAGCATTGGATAACCTAGTGTTAGTAATTCCTCTAATCTATCCATAACCTCAATATTGTTTTCTAATGTTTTTGCAAAGCCTATTCCTGGATCTAAAATAATATTTTCTTTTTTAACTCCTGCTTTTAATGCAATTTCAACCGATTCTTGAAGTTCCTTCTTCATATCTTCAATTACGTCAGTGTATTCCTTATTGTCCTTATTATGCATAAGGCAACACTGAACTCCATACTTTGCAGCCACAATTGCCATATCCTTATCTTTTTTAAAGCCCCAAACATCATTTATTAAGTCTGCTCCTGCTTTAACTGCTGCTTCTGCAACTTCTGCTTTATAAGTATCAATTGATATAATAATATCATGTTTTTCTTTTAATGCTTTTATTATAGGAACTACTCTATTTATTTCTTCCTCTGCAGTTACATACATAGCACCTGGCCTAGTAGATTCCCCTCCTATATCAATAATATCAGCACCTTCAGCTATTAACTTTTCTCCTTGCTTTAAGGCTTGTTCTAAATTATTATATTTTCCACCATCAGAAAAAGAATCTGGAGTAACATTGAGTATACCCATAATATATGTCCTTTTCCCTAAATCAAATTCTTTATTACCTATTTTCACTTTATCGCCCCTTTAGTACTTTATTTCTAAATTCTTCTTACTATCATCCCAATTGCATCCAAGAGTAGCATTACAATTATAACATTCTCTAGATAGTTTATCCCCTTCATATATAAGACTAGCTATAAGAGAAGTTTTCTCTATTCTTCTATGCCCTAATATACCTTCTTTAATAAGCTCTTTTTCTTCCAATGAAAAGTTAATTCTATCTAAGAAACTTTTAGCTATTTCATATGAAGCTTCATTATGAGGAGTTCCTTTTTCATATTGTTCTCCTCTTCCTATATCATGGAGAAGTCCAATAATATAAATTATTTCTTTTGAAAATCCAAGATTTCTTTCTAAATTAATTATGTAACATATCCTTGCCATATTCAAAAAATGCTCAAGATTATGTTTGCAGTATAGTCTATCCTTTTCTAACAGCTCAATTTTATCTAATAGAGCTCTATATTCTCTGCTATTCAAGATTTCATTTACTCTATCCATTAATCAGCTCTCTTACCTCTCTTCTAAGGTCAACATTTTCTTCAAAATCACCTCTATAAGAAGTAGTAACTGTCTTGGTCCCAGGCTTTTTAACACCTCTCATGGTCATACACATATGTTCCCCTTCTATAATAACCATCACGCCTTTTGGTTTTAAATATTCCATCATGGCATCTGCGATTTCAGCAGTTAGTCTTTCTTGCAATTGTGGTTTTTTAGCATAAACCTCTACAGTTCTAGCAAGCTTTGAAAGTCCTGCAACTTTTCCATTTGGAATATATGCTATATGTACCTTGCCAAAGAATGGAACTAAGTGATGTTCACACATGGAATAATATGTAATATCCTTCTCTATTACTAAATCATCTCTCTCAGCAGTAAAAGTTCTATCTAAATATTTTTCAGCCGTTTCTCCAATACCTGAAAATATCTCTTCATACATTTTGCTTATTCTGAGTGGAGTATCCTTAAGACCTTCTCTATCTGGATCTTCTCCAATAGCCTCTAAAATCATCCTTACTGCATCTTGTATTTTAATTTTATCAACCATCCGTTTTACCTCCATATGTGCTTAGATATCTATTATATCTATTAATTATATCATTAGTTTTAGTTCCTTTAATATATTTTTTTACTTTCTATTCCACCTGACAATACTACTATCATTAAAGATATTGTTCTCTTTTTTTCTTATTTTACTATTATATAACCCGAAAATGATATAAAATATATTTAATTTATTAATTCTGAAAGGAGAAACCTATGATAAAAGTTGATATGCATACCCATACAATAGCTTCTGATGGAAGACTTACCCCAAGAGAATTAATTACAAGGGCTAAAGAAAATGGTTCAACGATGCTTGCAATTACTGATCATGATACCGTTGATTCTTTGGAAGAAGCTTCTACTATTGCTAAAGAATTATCCTTAGAATTTATTCCTGGTATAGAACTTTCAACTGTACATAATGGAGAATCTATTCATATGCTAGGATTCTTTAAAGATGACAGTTATAAAAATAAAGAATTACTTGATTTTTTACTTTCATTGAAAGACCACAGAGTTAACAGGGGAAGAAAGATTGTAGAAAACTTAAAAAAGTATTTTAATATTGAAATTTCTTACGATA
Organism: Clostridium sp. 'White wine YQ'; assembly: GCF_028728205.1. Lineage (NCBI taxonomy): Bacteria > Bacillati > Bacillota > Clostridia > Eubacteriales > Clostridiaceae > Clostridium > Clostridium sp. 'White wine YQ'. The sequence goes on along the minus strand of NZ_JAQYUU010000001.1, from coordinate 444,555 downwards.
ATGTTTTAAAGAGAGGCAAAGGTGTTATTGCTAGACCTCATATTGCTGATGAAATAATTGCAAGTGGATACCCCTACACTAAAGATGAAATATTCGATAAGTTTATTTCAAATAAAAGTCCTGCTTATGTAGAAAATAAAAAGATAACTGTTCCTGAAGGAATAGCCCTACTTAAAAAATATAATGCTTTAGTATTTCTAGCTCATCCTATTCTAATAAGAAAGACTCCAATAAAAGATTTTACTGAGTTTGACTTTGATGGTTTTGAGGCAATTTATTTTCAAAACAAAAGTGAGCAAACTAAGAAGCTCATTAAGCTATGTGCAGAAAAGAATCTTTTAGTATCTGCTGGCGGAGACTTTCATGGAGATCTTCATGGAGACACTAAACATGGTGATTTAGGAATTACTGAAATCCCTGAAGATATGCTAAATGCTTTTAAAAAAGCTTATTATAATTTATAGATAAAAATGTGAGTAGAATGCTTTGTTTTGCATTCTACTCATTTCTTTTTTACTCTTATCTTAAATTACTTAACTTCTATTATCGTCCTTGAGAATTTTCTCTATCTATAGTATCTTGAGTAATTTGATCAAATTCTCCTGAAGATGCAGTAGTACTTGTTGTTCCGGTAGTATTATTGGTTGTAGTACTGTTAGTAGTTGGAGTAGTTGCTGAACTAGTCTTATCGTCTAAGAATCCTTTGTTTTCTGTTGTTGGATTATTTAATATACCAGCCATAACTAGTATGCCTAATATGCCTGAAACAATTTCTTGATAATTCTTAGGAAGTATATCTAGTCCAAATCCTTGTAGTATTAAGGGAATCAATGCAAATATAGCTACCCACAAACCATAATTTTTAAATCTAGATTTATCCATACTTCTCTTCCTCCTTTGATATTTTCTTTTCCTTATATAATATTCACATAAGCTTACGTAGGTGAAAACATAGGGTTTTCTATAGGAAACTTAACTTATTCTTGTTTGAAAATGTCAGTTTCTAGACATTTTCAGGCATGAATAGTTATTAGTTGAACTTAAAACCCTATAGTAAACGCTTATATAAAATACAACATTTTTATTATGCAAATTTTAATATTATTCTGAAAATATTTAAAAATATCATATTGTAATTTAATAAGCATTGTGTTAATATATCAATAACGATTTTTAAATATATTTATTTAATTAATCAACTTACATTGATTTTGTTGATAATTTATCAAATTGAAATTTTAAAACTTAAGGGGGATTTATTTATGAAGAAAAAGATTCTTGCAACTGTAATGGCTACTTTGGTAGTTGCTGCAGCGTTTACTGGATGTTCATCCAAAAAATCAGAAGGTGGAGACACTATTAAGATAGGTGGAATTGGTCCTTTAACTGGTAAGGCTTCCACATACGGTCAATCTGTTAAAGAAGGGGCCGAGCTATATCAAGACGAAATTAATAATGCTGGTGGAATTAACGGCAAGAAAGTACAATTCGTATTTGAAGATGATGAAGCTGATCCAAATAAAGCTATACAAGCTTTCAATAAACTTGTAGATGATGAAGGGGTTACTGCAATTCTAGGTGCTGTAACATCTGGTGCTTCTAAAGCTGTAGGACCTTTAGCTACATCAAAATCAATTCCAATGATTACACCATCTTCAACTGAGCCAAACATAACTAAAGACGGTGGAGATTTTGTATTTAGAGGATGTTTTATAGACTCATATCAAGGTAAAATCCTTGCTAAATATACTACTGATACATTAAAGAAGAAAAAGGCAGCTGTATTATATAACGTTGCATCTGACTACTCTAAGGGTATAGCTGATGCATACAAAGCTGAACTTGAGAAAAATGGTGGTACTGTAGCTGAATTCTTAACTTACAATGACAGTGATAAAGACTTCAATGCACAGTTAACAAAAATCAAGGCTTCTAACCCAGACGTTTTAGTTCTTCCTGATTACTATAATGTTGTTGGTCTTATTGCTAAACAAGCAAAAGATATGGGAATAAATGCTCAATTATTAGGTGGAGATGGCTGGGAATCTCAAGATCTTACTAAGATAGGTGGAACAGCTGTAAATGGAGCTCTTTACTTAAATCACTATTACACTCAAGATACTGATAAAAATGTTTCTGATTTTGTTAGTGCTTACAAAAAGAAATTCAGCAAGGATCCAGATGCATTTGCTGCATTAGCATATGATTCAGCTAAGATTTTAGTTAAAGCAATCGAAGCAGCTAATTCAACTGATGGAGATAAAATAAGAGAACAATTATTAAAAACAGATCTACAAGTAGTTACTGGAAAAGTTACTTTCGATGCTGACAGAACTGCAGTTAAAGGAGCAGTAATTATTAAAGTAGATGGAGATAAGAAGACTTTAGTAGATAAGGTTCAACCTTAATATTACATTAGGAGGAGTATAATATGGAGCTTTTACAACAATTAATAAATGGCTTGGCATTAGGTAGTGTGTATGCCCTCCTTGCTATAGGTTATACAATGGTATACGGTATAATAAAGCTTATTAATTTTGCTCACGGAGATATTTTTATGGCAGGAGCCTTTGCAGGCTTCTATGCCTCAACAAAATTAGGCTTATCATTGATACCAACTTTAATTGTGTCAATGTTAGCTGCAGCATTACTAGGTATTATAATCGAGAAGGTTGCTTATAAACCTCTAAGAAATTCACCTAGAATAACACTTTTAATTACAGCAATTGGTGTTTCTCTATTACTTGAACATGGTATGAGGTTTTTAGTTGGTCCTGATCCAAAACCATTCCCTGATTTATTTCCAGTAGGAACTATAAATATTGGTTCACTACACATAAACGGGAAAATACTATTAATGCTTGGGGTATCTGCGTTACTTGTATTACTCCTTCAATATATAATATATAAAACAAAGGTTGGAAAAGCTATGAGAGCAGCTTCTCAAGATATGGAAGCTGCCTCCCTAATGGGAATAAACGTTAATAATATTATTTCTCTTACCTTTGCTATAGGTTCTGCTCTAGCTGGAATTGCAGGTGTTTTAGTTGCAATAGCTTATCCAAGTGTTGATCCTTATATGGGAATGATGCCTGGTCTAAAGGCTTTCGTTGCAGCTGTTGTTGGAGGAATAGGAAGCATACCAGGTGCATTACTTGGTGGAATAGTTATGGGAATATCTGAAACCCTAACAAAAGCATATATTTCAACATCTTTATCAGATGCTATAGCTTTTGGATTATTAATAATTGTTCTTCTATTTAAACCTACTGGTTTACTTGGGGACAAGACTAAAGAGAAAGTGTAGGTGAAAAATATGAAGAATAATATAAACTCAAAATTAAAACCTATTATCATATTAGTTTCTTTAATAGTAACCTATTTTGTACTTTCTATTTTAATGAAAAATCATATTATTAACTCTTATTATGGCGGAATCATAATACTTGTATGTATTAATATAATTTTAGCGGCATCATTAAATTTAGTTGTTGGATTTACCGGACAGCTAGCATTAGGACATGCCGGGTTTATGGTAATTGGTGCATATGTTTCAGCTTATTTATCAATTCACTATAAGCTTCCATTTATTGTTGTATTATTAGTTGGTGGATTGGTTGCAGGACTACTATCTCTTGTTATTGGTATTCCTACTCTAAAATTAAAAGGAGACTACTTTGCTATTGCAACCTTAGCCTTTGGTGAAATAATTAAAGGAATAATTATGAACACTGAAGCTGTAGGTGGTGCTAGGGGTTTAAGTAGAATACCAAAACACACAGATTTTACTTGGGCATTTATTATAATGGTTTTAACTATTTTAGTTATATATAATATAATTCATTCTTCTCAAGGAAGAGCAATGATCTCAATTAGAGAAAATGAAATTGCTGCTGAAGCTATGGGAGTTAACACCTTTAAATATAAAGTTATGGCATTTATCATAGCTGCATTCTTTGCTGGTGTTGCTGGCGGACTTCTTGCACATAATACTATGTTCATTCAACCTCAATCCTTCGACTTTATGAAGTCAATAGAAATATTAACTTTCGTGGTATTAGGTGGAATGGGATCTTTATCAGGCTCAGTACTCGCAACCATTATATTAACATTCTTACCAGAGTACTTAAGAGGGTTAAAGGACTTAAAGAATATCATCTATCCTATTGCATTAATAGTATTAATGATATTTAGACCTCAAGGATTACTTGGAACTAAAGAAATATCTTTTAAAATATTTTCTAAAATATTACCTAAAGGAAAGGAGAGCTAACACATGTTAAAGGTTGATAACTTATCCATACAATTTGGCGGACTTAAAGCTGTTTCTGATTTTTCTCTAGAAATAGGTGAAAAGCAAATCGTAGGTTTAATTGGTCCAAACGGAGCAGGTAAAACTACAATTTTTAACCTTTTAACTGGAGTTTATGCTCCTACTGAAGGTACTATAGCTTATTTAGGAGAAAATATTCACGGCCTAAAGCCTTATAATATAACTCAAAAGAAAATAGCAAGAACATTTCAGAATATAAGATTATTTTCAAATTTATCTGTAATAGATAATATAAAAATAAGTTTTAATTATAGAGTTAAATATAATGTTTTTGATTCTATTTTTAGAACTCCTAGATTTATAAAAGAAGAAAAGGAAATAGAAGCTCAAGCATTAGAATATTTATCATATTTTGACCTTGATTCAAAGAAGGATGAATTAGCAAAGAATCTTTCCTATGGAGAACAAAGAAGACTTGAGATTGTAAGAGCTCTTGCAGCTGATCCAAAGCTAATATTATTAGATGAACCTGCTGCTGGTATGAATCCACAAGAAACTCAAGAACTTATGAAAATGATAAACTGGACTAAAGACAAATTTGATATCTCTGTTCTACTAATTGAACATGACATGAAACTTGTAATGGGAATTTGCGAAAAGATAACTGTTCTAGATTACGGTAAAAAGATTGCAGAAGGTACACCTGAAGAAATAAAGAGAAATCCTAAGGTTATAGAAGCGTACCTTGGGGAAGGAGCTTAATCATGCTAAAGATAGATAACTTAAATGTATATTATGAAGGAATTCACGCTCTTAAAGATATTTCTCTTGAAGTAAATCAAGGTGAGATAGTAACCTTAATAGGTGCAAATGGTGCAGGAAAAACTTCTACTCTTAGAGCTATTTCTGGATTGGTTCCATACAAATCTGGAGATATAAACTTTAAAGGAAGTGCTCTTAAGACTATAGCTCCACATAAAATACTTTCTCTAGGCCTTTCTCATGTTCCAGAAGGAAGAAAAATCTTCCCTGAGCTTACTGTAATGGAGAATCTAGAACTTGGAGCATATTTAAGAAAAGATAAGAAGGGAATTACTACCGATATGGAATCAATCTTCACTAAATTCCCTAGATTAAAAGAAAGAATTAAACAAAGAGCTGGTACCTTATCAGGTGGAGAACAACAAATGCTTGCTATGGGAAGAGCTTTAATGTGTAGACCTGAAATGATTTTACTTGATGAGCCTTCAATGGGATTAGCTCCTCTTGTTGTTAAAGGAATTTTTGACACAATACAAGAAATTAATGAAGGTGGAACTACAGTCTTATTAGTTGAACAAAATGCTCATATGGCCTTGTCTATAGCAGATAGAGCTTATGTTTTAGAAACTGGTTCAATTGTATTAGAAGGTAATGCAAAAGAACTATTACAAGATGATAAGATTAGAAGTGCTTATCTTGGAGAATAGCATATAAAATCCCCCTAGAATATTAAATATTCTAGGGGGATTTATCAATTATTTTAAGCTTCCTTTAAGAATGCTTCATATCCTCTCATAGTTTCATAAATATCTGCTTTGCTAGCTACTTCCCATGGTGCATGCATATTATGAAGGGCTATTCCACAGTCTATTACTTGCATATTGTATTGAGCAAGTATATATGCTATGGTTCCTCCACCACCTTGGTCAACTTTTCCAAGCTCACCAGTTTGCCAAGTTACATTATGATTTTCCATGATTCTTCTGATATATGCTACATATTCTGCATTTGCATCGTTTGAACCTGATTTCCCTCTTGCTCCAGTGTATTTACTAAATACAATTCCTTTTCCAAAGTATGCAGTGTTATTCTTTTCTACAACACTTGGGAAATTAGGATCAAATGCAACTGTAACATCTGAAGAAAGCATATGTGAGTTATTTAATGCTCTTCTAAGCTTTAGTTCTGAATACTCACCTTTTCTATCTAATATCTCGGCTACAATATTTTCAAAGAATCTTGATTGCATTCCAGTAGCTCCTACACTACCTATTTCCTCTTTATCAACGAATAGGGCAACGCAAGTTCTATCTGTCTTTTCTATATTCATCAAAGCTTCAAAGCTTGTATATGCGCATATTCTATCATCATGTCCATATCCCATAACCATACTTCTATCTAAACCGTAGTCTCTAGCTTTTCCTGCTGGGACTATTTCTAGTTCTGCTGAAACAAAATCTTCTTCCTCTATTCCGTACTTTTCATTAAATAATGCTAAAATATTTTCTTTAACTCTCTCTTTAGCATCCTTATCTTTTATTGGCATTGAACCTACTAAAACATTAAGATCCTCACCTTCAATTACTACATTTGCCTTCTTCTCTAATTGTTTTGATGCAAGGTGAATTAATAGATCTGATACTCCTACAACTGGATCATTTTCATCTTCGCCTACATTAAGCTTTATAACAGTTCCGTCCTTTTTAACTAAAACTCCATGAATTGCTAGTGGTATGGTAACCCACTGGTATTTTTTCACCCCACCATAGTAATGAGTATCAAATAAAGCTAACCCACCATCTTCATAAAGTGGATTTTGCTTTAAATCTAATCTAGGTGAATCTAAATGAGCACCTAGAATTCTTAATCCCTTTTCTAAAGGTTCTGAACCAATTAGAAATAAAGCTAAAGTTTTACCCATATTATTTGCATAAACTTTATCTCCAGCCTTTAATACTTCTCCATTATCAATTATGTTTTGTAAATTTCTATATCCATTATTTTCTGCAAGTTCTATAAGTTCATCCACGGATTCTCTCTCAGTCTTACATTTAGATATAAAGTCTTTATATCTATCACTTAATTCAAAAACTTTTTTTAAGTCATCTTTAGAATATTTATCCCAAGCTAAGGAATATTCCTTTTTTAATTTTTTACTCATATTCTAACCTCCCATGTCTTTTTTTATAATTTTACACTTATTTATATGGAATATCAAACCAATAGATGTTTTATAGTTAGAACATTCTATGTTTTTTAAAATAAAACAACATGGTTATAACTATTCCCCCCATAAAAATAAGTATTCCAAAAAACGCAAAATTATTTTCTTTAAAAGGCATATAATCAAAGCTCATTGAAAAGACAGCTGTAATAAGTTCTAATGGTAGAAACACTGTAGTTACTACCGTAAAAACCTTCATCAAATCATTTGTCTTATTTGATATTTCAGCTTCATAAGCTTCTCTTACCATAGCCAAGTCTTGTGTTAAATTCTCAATAGCCTTCATTAGTTTTGATATTTTATTATCTATATTCTTAAAATAAATCATATAATTATCTGAAATTATTCCATTTTCATTTGCAAGTAATGCATCTCCTATATATCGTAACGGGTTGAGTATTTTACGTATTTTGTATGTTTGACCTCTTAAAAATACAAGTTCCCTTATTTGATTAGAATGAGGAGATCTTAATATCTCTAGCTCTACCTTATCAGCCATTTCTTCAACTAGTGATATACAATTATAGTTTCTTAATATTAATCTATCTAGAATATAATATAGAACTATTTCTGGCTTACCTTTATCTTTTAACATAAAACAATTTCTATTCTTTTTTATATCTTTTATAAATTCCTCTAATACTGGTATTCTATCTTTATACACAGTGATTATGAAATTATGACTAAGGAAGATATTAAGCTCCTTAGAGATAATATCTTCCTCATAAATATCAAGTACATTTAATACCATAAAAATATAATCATTGTAAAAATGAATCTGAGCTTCTTGTGAAAAATCCTTACATTCTTGTATACATTCCTCGTCAAGTACAAGGTTCAATACCTCAATTTCTTCTGCATGAAGTATGATCCAATATAAGCTCTTTTCTTGTTCCCATTTATCAACTTCTTTGAATTTATTCGATATATCATAAATTATCATCTTCTCACCTATAATAAATATTTCTAGATATATATTATGTTCCAAAAGATGAAATTTTATTATATTTACATAAATACTTGTATTATTATCCGTTCATTTTATTCATTCTGCTTTCAATTATGTCAACTGGAGTAACATCTGACATCAAGGAATATCTATAGTTAGCTGCTGCTGCTTCAATTATTACAGCTATATTTCTTCCTGGTCTTATTGGAACTATTAGCTTTCTAACATCAACACCTAATATATCTTGATAATCTGCATTAGTACCTAATCTCTCATAATCCCCATCATCTTTCCAATGTTCAAAATGTATAATTAGTTTTATATCTTTTGAAGGAATAACTGAGCTTAATCCATACAATGCAGTTATATCAATAATTCCCATGCCCCTAACTTCAAGCATTCCGAATGTTATTTCAGGGGATGTCCCAATTAATTCTCCATCAATTGCTCTTATCTCCACTGCATCATCTGTTACAATTCTATGACCCCTCTTTATTAATTCTAGTGCAGTTTCACTTTTTCCAATTCCACTTTCACCAGTTATTAATATTCCAATACCGTATACATCAACTAGAACTCCATGAAGTCTTGTTTCTGGAGCCATCTTATCTGCAAGGTACATTGTACATTTACTCATAAATTGTGTAGTTACCATATTACTTCTAAGTAACCATGATTTACTCTTTTCAGCCGCACTTACCAGTTCCTTATGAGGTTCTAAATCTCTTGTAATAATTAAACATGTTGAATCGAAACTAAAAAATTTATTCAATCTCTTTTTTCTAATCTCTATACCCATATCATCTAAAAAGCTCCATTCGGCTTTACCTACTACCTGAATACGTTCCGGAGCAAAGTAGTTATAAAATCCTGCAAGCTGTAGTCCTGGTCTGTTTATATCACTTACATTTATTATCTTATTAACTTCCCCTTTAACCAATACCTCTAAATCAAAATCCTTGATAAGCTTTTCTACTGTAACCTCCATGCTAACCACCCTCATACATATTAATTATTAAACTTCTTTTTTGGTTTAATTCCACTTAATTGAGCTCTAAAATTATTTTTTACTGATTCTATATATTTTTTCCTTAGTTTATCCTGCTCTTCTTTTTCTATATCTGTTAGACCTTCTTCTTTACTTTTTTTATATAATTCATTTATTCTTGCAATTAAAGCGTCTTCATTCATTTGCTAATTTCTCCTTTGATCTCTAGAGTGTTTTAAACTCTAATCAATATCTAATTTCTATAAAGAAATTATACCACAGGAGTGTAATTATTACTAACAAAAATCCCTCTGGTTTTAATACTTATAAATAATTTATATTTAATTGTATTAATTTATATTACGACCTTTGTAATATAATGTATAATTTAGAAGATATTTACTTTATATTGATAAAATTTACAATTTTTTATTAAAATAATGCTAAATTTTGATTTACAATATTTTTCAATTTGGTATAATATAGGTATAAGGACTAAGCATATAATATATGGTGCCCTTCTTTCCTTTTTTTGCACCGTATAAATTTTAGAGGATGGGGTGAAAGAAATGAAAACAAAAACAATTCAACGCAGAATCAACTTAGAAAAGACTCTTTTAAATTTTTTATTAAAATTTTTATCTCCAACCAATAGCTTTGTTATATACTTAAGTCAACATTTGGACAAGCTTATAGTAAAAGGACAACTTCGTTTATACAAAAAATATAAAAGAAAGCATAATAGAAGAAAAACTTTTCCTTTACGATACACAGCTTAGCTAAAAGACAAAAAGAACAATTAACAAAGTAATCTACACATAACTTAGATTTTAATCTAGACGAGATATATCTTTAATTTAATAAGATACTTGAATTATCTCACTTACTAAGAATAATAAAACAGAAACCCAAGGTTTCTGTTTTCATTTGTACATATTATATAATTAAGAAAAAACATAAGTCGTTAACCTTAGCTGTAATATTAAAGACCTAACTCATCCATAACTTCTTCTATATCTTTTTCTTCATCAATGTCATTAAATAGTGCTACAAATTCCCCATAGGTAGGATTATTAATATCTAAGTCATAGGCCAAAAATTGTCCCTCTACTTCCTCTTCTTCCATAACTTCATCAATTATTTCTTCAACATTATCTAGTGCTATGTCATATAGGTATGGTAGATATAATTCTTTGTACCACTCTTCACTTTCACTCTCATAAGTTTCTTCTTCATCAGCATAGGCTTTAGCTGCTGCTAATTCATCTTTATCAAAATCATAAAAAAACTTTACAAGCAAGAAACCTTTTTTGTATTTGATTTCTTCGATATCACTTAAATCCTTTTCTTTTAATGACTTTAAAATCTCACTACTTACCATTTTCTATTCTCCTTGATATAGTAATTTTTTATACTCCTTTTTAACAGCTTCAAACTCTTTTTGATCTTCAACAAAATTATACTCTTCTTTTCCTTCTACCTCATCTACTCTAAAAATGAAGGCATCTTCAACATTACCATCTCCTTCTAGGGGTGATAGTATTAAATATTCTTTTTCTTCTAAATATATTCTTGCAATTGCCTCAAAATCAACTTTATTTCCATCTTCGTCTCTAAAGGACATTATTTCTTTATCTTCCATTGTTTCTTTATTTTCCATTATACTCATTTCCTTTCTCTATGTGATTAAAAAGTAAGGGTAAAAAGTCATATACTTTTTACCCATTATAATAAAAACAAATCTATTTTACAAGTTCAGCAAATTGTTCAGCTAACTCATCTGCATTTTTATAATCTTCATCTGATGGAACAAAAGCAAACTTTAATCCTGGATGGTTAACTTTAAGTTTTAGGCTCTTTAATCTTTCAGTTAACATAGGCACACCTTCACCACTCCAACCAAAAGATCCAAATGCTGCAGCTGCCTTTCCTCTGTTAATTATAGGATTAACTAAACTTAATAAATCCCAAGATGGTTTTACTGCATCTTGATTTATTGTTGGTGAACCAATTAAGAAGCCATTACTTCTTTCAATTAAAGCTGATGCTTCTTCTAATGGCATAGCTGTTATTTCATGAACTTCGGTCTTAATACCTTTAGCGCTTATTTTCTCAGCTAGATATTTTGCCATATGTTCAGTATTACCGTATGCAGAAATATAGAATATTTGTATGTTTTTTTCTACATCCTCAATCTTAGCCCATTCTCTATATAAATCTAAGAATTTTTGAACATGATTAACATGAACTGGTCCATGACTTGGTGCTATTATGTCAAACTTTAAATCCTTAATTTTATCTAAACCCATATTTACAAATTTCTTAAATGGTCCCATTATGCAATCAAAATAATATTTCATTTCCTCAAAGTATTCATCCCCAAAGGCAGCTGATATACTTCCTGCTGGGCAATAGTGACATCCAGTAAAGTCACATGTGAATAAGAAGTTTAATTCTTCAACATATGTAAATATAGTGTCTGGCCAATGTAAGTTTGGTGCAGAAATAAATTTAAGTGTAGTTTTTCCTAAAGATAAATCTTCCTTAGCTTCAATATAGTTAAATTCTCTATTTAAAATATTTTTAAGATAATTTATAGCTGCTTTTGACCCAACTACAGTTACATCTGGATAATCTTCTATTAACTTTATTAATGAACCGCTATGGTCAAGTTCTGTATGTTGTACTATTACATAGTCAACCTTTTTATCTCCGATTACTTCTCTAAGATTTTCCTTAAATTCATCATAAAAACCATTTTTCACTGTATCTACTACAGCTACTTTTTCATCATCAATTACATATGAATTATAAGTAGTACCTTTTTTAGTTTCCATTATGATGTCAAACACTCTTAGTTTTGCATCTTTTACTCCAACCCAATAAATATTTTCTCTTAATTTTTCTACAGACATGTTATACCTCCCCATACTTATACTCCATCTTTAAACACAAAGTAATTGTATCACATTGATAGTTCTTTAACAACTATTGGAGAATGCTCCCTAAGCTTCTAGTAATGGTGTTAATTCCCCTTTATAGAAGATAGTTTCTCTATGCAAAGCTCTTGTTAAAGCTACATATAGTAATTTTTTATCTTCCTCTGTATCTTTATATAAACTGCTATCTACATTAAAAAGTATTGTACCATCAAATTCTAATCCTTTTGTTAAATATGAAGGTATTATTACATTATTTACATTTAACTCCTTATCCCCCTCTTTAACAACATCCCAGGAGAAATTACTATAATTTTTTATTCTGCTCTTAAGCTTTTTACATTCCTCAAAATCCTTACAAATTATTGCAATAGATTTCTTATTTGCATTTCTTATTTCTTCTACCTTTTCATCAATATTCTTAGCCAAGTCTTTGAAATTATTATATTCAATTATTTCCGGAACTGGTCCACTTCTAATTACTGCCTTTGCCGGCTTTGGAGCATTTAATTGCTTATTTAAAACAATATTTGCAACATCAATTATTTCCATAGTACTTCTATAGCTTTGACTTAATGATATAAAGGTACATTCTCCATTAAAAATATCTTCAATTAAGGTTTCCCAATTGTTAATTCCTTTATAGCTATATATTCCTTGTCCTAAATCCCCAACTATAGTCATAGAACTTCCTTGGCACATCATTTTAGTTACATGAAACATTAACGGAGAATAATCTTGCGCCTCATCAATTACTATATGTTTATATTTATTCTCATCCTTAATTCCTTCAGTTTTAAGCTTTAAATATAAAAGAGCTGCAATATCATCTTCATCTATTATTTCTTTTTCCCTATTACTTAAAACTTCTTCTCTCATAAATTTTTCTAAGTTTTTAGGAATCTTTTCACCAGTAGCTTCTTCAAATATTTCGTCTTCCTCAAACAATCTATAATAAAGTCCTTCTCCACTTTGACTATTCCAAGCCTCGAAATACTCTTTTAATTTTGAAATAGCTTCATTTCTAAGATTTTTCTTTTTCTCATCTCTCTCATCGTATATTTCTATTAGTTTCTTTCTTCTATCTAGTGAATCTTCTTCGTTCTTTTTAATTTTATTTATCTTTAAATTATAGAAAAGATCAAGCTGCTCATATACTCTAAGCAGTGTATTATCAAGCTTTTTATTAAAATATTTATGTATCTCTTCTATCCTTTTATTTACCGGGAAATGTACCAAATCTTTAAAGTATAATCTTTTAATTTCATTAGCTCCATAAAGAGTAAATCCCTGAATTTTAATATCCTCTAGATTTTGTGAATCCCTTTCCCAAATGGTAATTAATCTATCTAATATAGTTTTAAATAGTATTGAGCCTTTTATTTTACTAATGTTTTTTAAATATTTAGCTCTTTCACTATCCCCTTCTAGTATTTCCCTTAGCTTTTCGTCTCTTGTATAAATCTTACCCTTTAATCCTAAAAATTCTTTCCCTAGAATAGGAAAAGTTTTTTGATTAACTTCATAAGTACCTAGATTAGGAAGTATTTCAGATATATAATCTAGGAACAATTTATTTGGTGCTAATACTAATATATCTTCCCCTTTTATCTTCTCATTATATCTATAAACTAAATACGCAAGTCTATGAAGTGCTACTGTAGTTTTCCCTGAACCTGCTGAACCTTGTACAATCAGTGGAAAATTAAGCGGTGCTCTTATAATGTCGTTTTGTTCTTTTTGAATTGTAGCAACTACTTCCTTAAGCTTACTTCCTGCACTTTCTTCAAGATTTATTTTAAGAAATTCATCTACTAATTCATTTTCTTCATCTGCAGTTTCACCTTTTAAAATTATTTCATTTATTCCTTCATCAAATATATCTTTAAGTTCACCATCTTTGATTAAGAACTTTCTTTTCAATTGAAGCTTTCCGTTTATTACACCAACTGGTGATCTATAGTATGCTTCTCCTTGTGTACCACTATAGTAAAGGTCTGCAATAGGTGCTCTCCAGTCAATTACTATCTCTTCCCCATCTTTTGAATCGTATATACCATACTTTCCTATATAGAAATTTTCTGGCATTCTTTTATCTTCTTTAAAATCGATTCTTCCGAAATAAGGATTTTCTGTAGCCTCTGAATAATTTTTAAGATTTTTACTTACTATATCATATATTATTTTTGTATTCTCAAGCTCTAAGCTATAACTTCCTCTTGAAGCTTTCTTTAAATCCGAAATTTTTGTTTTAAAACCCTCTTCTTCATTAACTTTTCTCTCTATTTCAATGTTGATCCTATTCTTTTTCTCCTGAAGAACTTCAACTTCATAATCAAATTCATTATGCATACTATCACCATCCTCTCAATGTAACTCTACTTTCTTAACTATTAAAGAAAATAAACTTAGCCTTAGGCTAAGTTTATTTATAAATTCATTTAATAATTTACTACCAAAATTATACAACCACTAATAATGGTTGTCAAACTATTCTTCTGAATCCTCTTCTTCTTCTAATTCGTAAACTTCTGTAGCTTTATCAACATACATGATTCCATCTAAATGGTCAATTTCATGGCAGAAACATCTTGCTAAAAATCCTTCTGCTTCATATTCCATTAGATTTCCATCTTCGTCATAAGCTTGAACTACAACTCTAGTTGGTCTTTCAACTAATCCTTCATATCCAACGTAACTTAAGCATCCTTCAGAATCAACTTCTTTACCATCTTGTTCTAGTATCTCTGGATTTATAAGTACTACTGGTTCAGATTCTCCATCTCTTAAATCTATATATACTACTCTTTTATTTACTGCAATTTGTGGTGCTGCTAATCCTACCCCATCTACAGTTGCTAGAGTATCCCTTAAGTCTTGAATTAATTCATCAATTTCTTCATTTATTTCTTTTACTGGTTCACAAACTTTTTTTAAATGTTCATCACCTAGTTGCACAATTTTTCTAACTGCCATCACAATTCTCCTTTCGGTTATTTACAATACTATTATTGCATAAAATCATGATTTTTGCATTAACTTTATAATAAAACTGTGTAGCATTTTGTGGATTTAACTTTTCTCAATAAATAGTAAAGACCTTCATAATTTACTATGAAGGCCATTCTATATAATATTTATTATTTTCTTGTTTTATATATAACTATTAAACCAATAACAATAAATATTGCTGCTTTAATAAATACTGATATAGTGTTAAATATATAATTATACCCAAAGTCTGCAAAGTAGAATCCAGCATTTTGAAGAGCCTCAGATATTCCGAAGAATATAAGTACAACTCCAACTATCTTAAAAAACAGCTTAAATTCTTTTGACTCTCCTTCAAAGAATCCAAAGCTTTTCCCCTCTCTAAGTGCAAGTAAATCTAAGACTGAAAATACTGATAGTAATAAAATCAATGTATTTACTAATTGCATGTTTAAAAGTCCATTTATGAATATACCTGCTAGAAATGTAATAAATAGTTTCATACCCTTATCAGTATAACCTTCATAAATATGTCCGAAACCTGGAATAATCGAAAGTATTACTCCTAATAAATTTTTATTTCTTTGTGAGAATTTAGTTTCCTCTTCTAAATTAATAATTCCTCTATTTATATAGTCTGCAGACATAAATGCATCCACTGCTGAAAATACCCACACAATAAATGCAAAATGATCAAATAGATTATTTATTCCTCCGAAAAAATTATAATTACCGAATCCGTGCTCTCTGCCACCTATGGATAAAACCATTGTACTTAATAAAAATATTATTCCTCTATTATAAAGACCTAAGTAAAAATGACCACCTCCCGGTAATAGGGAGTATATAAATGCCTTGCCCTTACTTTTCATATTAATTACCTCCTTTACTTTATATATTTATAATAGTTCTATTTTCTTAATAAAATTATATATATCACCTTAAGTTTTTCTTAATATGATTTTTGTATTATATAAAATTATAGCCTAGGTAAACTAAATATTACCTAGGCTATTACTTATGTTCAAAAATTAAAAATGTGGATCTATTTCATCCCTTTGTATTCTTTTTAAATCTTTTAATCTTAAATGGGTTTCTTCCATTATTTTATCCCAACTCTCACCTGCTATTATTTTTTCTTTTGCTATTTTATATAATTCTTTTTCCTTCTCATTAAGCATACAATCACTCCTTTATTATTTCTCAGATTTATTTTTCTCAATAATTAGAATTTTATAATTCAAAATTTAATGTTATTTATATCACACAAAATGTATTATATATTTGACATTTTATATTATATATAATACAATCAATTTATACCAAAACTTACCGGAGGTAACTAAAAATGGCTAAGTCTAAAATATTCAAAACTAATTTGAAGGTTTTAAGAGCTGAAAAAAATATAACACAAGAAAAGCTTGCAGAAGATGTAGATGTGTCTAGAGGAACAATACTAGAAATTGAACGTGGAACCTTTAATCCATCATTAAAATTAGCCTTTAAAATAGCTCAATATTTTGATAAAAGAGTTGATGATATCTTTGAATTATTACAGGAGGATGTGGAAGATGAATAAGTATTTAATAATCATAGGACTAGCAATTATTTGTATTATAGTTAACTTTGCTGTAGAGTTATTTATTAAAGAAAAAGATGAGAGAGAAACCCAAGCTTTCCTTGATTCTCTTAAACTTACATGTTTATTTACAATTTTTATTTTTGGACTTACTATAACTAATAAGTTAATTCACTCAGTCCAAACATTTGACGTAAAAGAGATAGGTTGGATTCTTATTTCAAGTTCACTTATTCTTTTATTAAGTTATCAAATAAAAACGAAAACAGATTTGAGTTTTCCTAAATTAATTAAAATAAGTAAAACAAATAAAAACAGTATTAGAGCATCATTATATATATTTTCATTTTTATTGTTGGCTTTTGTTTTCTTTGCGATTTATATAAATAGCAATTCATATGCTCTATACTTAAAAAGTATATTAGGAATTACTGCATACATTTCCTTGTCCATTGTTCTATATATTTTAGCTTTCTTAAAAAAGAATAAAATATTTTAAAATAAAAGACTTAAGGCATTTAAATACCTTAAGTCTCTATATTATTTATTCACCGAATACATTTAGAGAAAAACCAGTTTCTAAAACTTTTTTAGCATATTCTTTTGCACCAAAAAGTGATAGATCTCTATAGTTACCACATTGAATTTCATTTCTTGCTGGAATCTCATCTGCAACTAATACTTTTTTAAGTGCTGCTTCTAAAGCTGGTTTAACTTCTACAGGTTCTCTATCTCCCCAAACTATTAGATAGAATCCTGTTCTGCATCCCATTGGAGATAAATCAATTATTCCATCTAATTCTTCTCTTAAAAGACCTGCTAAAAGATGTTCTAATCCATGAATTGAAGCTGTTGGGATAGCTTCCTTATTAGGTTGTGTAAATCTTAAATCGAATTTAGTTACCTTGTCCCCTAAACTACCATCTAGAGTCTTAGCTTTTCTAATATAAGGTGCCTTTACTATTCTATGATCTAACTCAAAACTTTCTACTTTTTCCATTTTGTTTCCTCCTTTTAAATAACTGCCTTTTCATTTAATGTAGTAATTATAGTTCCTATATTTTCTGTTATTCTTCTTGCTACTAATGGATTATTCATTGTATATAAGTGTATACCCCTAACTCCTGATGATAATAGATCAACTATCTGCTCTACTGCATATGCTATTCCTGCATCTCTTAAAGCTTCAGGGTTATGCTCATATTTGTCCATCATTCTTAAGAATTTAGCTGGTAACTGCGCACCACAAAGGCTGCTAATTCTCTCGATTTGCTTTTTATTCACTACTGGCATTATTCCTGCTTCAATAGGAACATTGATTCCTTCTTTATCTGCTCTATCAAGAAAATTATAAAATATTTCATTATTAAAAAACAACTGAGAAACTAAGTGTTCAGCACCATTATCTACCTTTTGCTTAAGTCTCTCTATATCAAGCTCTAAATTCCTGCATTCTATATGCCCTTCTGGATAACAAGCAGCACTGACCCCAAAATCTCCTTGATCTTTAATGTGATTAACTAATTCATAAGCATAGGAAAATTCCCCATTATTAGTTTGACCTATTGGAATATCTCCTCTAAGTGCAAGGATATTATTAATATTATTCTTCTTCAAGTCATTTAGAATATTATTGATATCTTCTTTTGTTGATCCAATGCAGGTTAAGTGTGCAAGTGCCTCAATACCATATTTATTCTTAATTAGTGAAGATAATTGTGTAGTTTTATTATCTACTGTACTCCCACCAGCTCCGTAGGTTACTGATATAAAGTCTGGTTTTAATTCCCCAAGATTTTCTAGTGTTGTGTATATTGTTTCAAGTGAAGATGTAGTCTTTGGTGGAAAGATCTCAAAAGAATAAACTACCTTCCTACTCTCAAAAATATCCTTAATAAACATATAAATACCCCCTTAAAAAATAAAAACCTAAAGGATATTACCTTTAGGTTTATATAACGCGATTTCCCCAAATAATATCCTTATCTTCCAGTTAAACACTGCAGGAATTAGCACCCACTAAGTCAAATGATAACTTATAGGTTGCTGGGTTTCATTGGGCCAGTCCCTCCACCACTCTAGATAAGTTTGAATAAATTATACACTATCATGATAATATTGTAAATATTTTTTTATTCTTACAATACTGATATAATATACTTATTACTTAACTACAGGAAGGGTTTATATATGAGCGAAAAAAATAAACATAAAGATTCAGAAGGCACTAAAGGGTCAAAAAAGATAAACATTAAACTACTATTAAACAGCTTTGCAATAATATCAATATTAATCATAGTTTATTTAGGTGGAGTTATGAGTGAAAGCATTGCAACAGATACACCTATAGATTCTATTACAAAAACTACTTCTAAAAAATTTGATGATAAGTCTATAAAAGTCGATAAAATAATATCAACAAACGATAATATCATTGGTATTTATGAGTCCCAAAATTCAACTGGTATTATTGAATTTGATAGACATAAATTCCTTTATAATAGGTTTGTTCCTACTAAACAATATGAGTCAACTACTAAAATTAATACTAAAACTATAGGAAAATACTTTATAGTATTTGGAGATTTTTCAAATACTAATGTCAATAAAATCAAAATAACCTCAAATTCAACAACGGAAGAAGCAGAAATATCAAATGGAAAAGATTTTGCAGTATTTAACCTTCCAAGTGAAAATTCAACTGCTACCTACGTGCTGCTAGACAAAGATGGAAATATTATCTCTGAAATCAAATAACAGAAACTTATGTCTAAATATAAAGGGAATTCAGTATTTGCTGAGTTCCCTTATTTAATCTCAACTATTTTTTTCATTTTCCCTCAAGGCTTTTTCAATTCTATCCAAAGCTCTAACTAATGTATCTCTTCTACATCCAAAGTTAAGCCTTAAAAATCCTTCTTCACCAAAATCCTTTCCATCTGAAAGAATAACTTTAGCCTTTTTATATAGAAACTTATATGGATCCTTAATGCCTGTTTCTCTAAAATCTATCCAAAGCAAATACGTTCCTTCCACCGGAGTTAATTTTAATTCTGGCAATCTGCTTTTAAATTCGCACTCTAAAAATTCTAAATTTCCTTTTAGATATTCTAATAATTCTTTTCTCCAAGGCTCTCCATTTTTATATGCTTCTTTACATACAACATAGTTTAAAACTCCTGGATGCGGTAGCAATCCTTCTGATGCTCTAAGAAACTTTTTTCTTAATTCTGTGTTTGGTATAACCCCAAAGGCTATTGGTATTCCAGGAAGATTATATGTTTTTCCTGGGCTCATAAGAGTTATACCTTGAGATACTTTATCTCCAAGTGACACTAGTGGAATATGTTTTCCTTCAAATATAAGCTGACAATGTATTTCATCAGAACATAGGATTAGCTCATGCCTTTCACAAAACTCTGCTAAATCCTCTAACTCCTCTTTAGAAAAAACTCTTCCTACAGGATTATGTGGATTGCATAATATAAATAGTTTAGTATCCTCTCTTATCGATTTTTCCATTTCTTCAAAATCAAAAGTATACTTACCCTGTTCTCTCTTTAATGGAACTTCAATTACTTCCCTATTAACATTTACAGGTGCTTTTCTTATGTTAGGGTATACCGGTGTATTTATCATTACAGAGCCCTCAATCATCTGACATACTACATTTATAGTTGGCACGATGCTTGGAAGCCATACTATCCATGATTCTTTTATCTCTGTATTATATTCCCTCTTAAAATGTTCTACTATAGTTTCTACTAGCTCTTTATCAGGTTTGGTATATCCAAATATACCATGCTCAATTCTATTATTTAAGGCTTTTATTATTGTATCTGGCGATTTAAAATCCATATCTGCAACCCATAATGGAATATAGTCCTCTCCGTATTGGTCCCATTTATAGCAAGATGTATTAAATCTTTTTATATCTTCATTAAAATTAATACTCATAGAATTTCCTCCCTTTAGATACTATAATTGTCTTTTATATAAAATTAGAGCTGAGATTTTATTATATAAGTAAATCTCAACTCTAGCTATTTTTTAAACTTTAACAAATAATAACACTATTGATATTATGCTTAAGCACATACTAATTGCACAAATATATAAAACTATTTGATTTGTAGTAAGTCCTTTTTCTTGAAGTCTAAAATGTATTTGGCTCCTATCTGCTTGATATATAGGCTTACCTTCTGCGTATCTTTTAAAAATTACAAATAAATTATCAAAGATTGGTACACCTAATGCTAATATTGGAATTATTAAACTCATAACTGTAGCTTGCTTAAATGCTCCATCTAAGGCAATTATCCCTAAAATAAATCCTAAAAAGTTAGCGCCTGAATCTCCCATAAATACTTTAGCTGGATGTCTGTTATACTTTAAGAAACCTAAAATAGATCCAACTAATATAATACACATCATAGCTGATTCTGGCTGTCTCATTGCAAGAGCTACAACAAATAAAGTTGTTGAAGATATTGTAGACAAACTACCTGCAAGTCCATCCATACCATCTGACCAATTTATTACTGTAGTAACCCCAAATATCCAAGTTATTGTAAGAATAAATTGAACCACTACGTGCAATTCCACATATTGTCCATTAAAAGGATTTGTAAATCCACTAAAAGCTATTCCACTTCTATAAACTAAAATAGCTGCAAGTATTTGTACTATAAATCTAGGATATATAGGAAATTCTTTTCCTCTTGTTTTATAGAAATCGTCTATTAGTCCAATTAATAAAATACTTAGAGATGCTATAAAAACTGTAATCTTTTCCTTTGTAATAAAATCTCCTACAAATACAAAATACATTACGAAAAAGCCGATAAACATCCCAAGTCCTCCACAAAGAGGTATTGGTTCCTTATGTTTTTTTCTTTCAGTTGGTTTATCTAAAAAATCATATTTTACAAATAATTTCATTAAAACAGGAATAATTAAATAAACTATAAATACAGCACATGCTAATGCTATTCCATACTTCATATATAATCTCCTTCTAGGGTGTTAACTAAATCTTAAGTATCAAAATATGCACAAATAACCCCTTTATTACATAACTAAAGATAATTATATCTTTTATTCTATTTATTATCAATATTCATCATTTTATTCTCTTGTTAAAACAATAAAAAAATATTGAAATATTCAAAGTTTTTTCTAATAAATCTTATGTCACTCAAAATTATACACCTCTGTCATTAAAATAATACCACAGAAAATGTTAAAAATAATAAAATATTAGTTACAAATAGTTACGACCAATTAAAAACCTCATCCATGCGCGGCATGTTTAGCATTCCTTCGGTTTTTATTGGTCTCATGTAACTTATTTATTAAGAATATATTTATCCATGTAATTTTATATTAATTTTAATTTTTACATACTTTATTTAAAGGAAATACGCGGTCTGCTTAGCATTACTTCAGCTTTGTTCATGTTTCTTGTAACACATATATTTGTAACTTAATTACAAATAATTTGATCTATTGTACAATATTCATATAATGAGCAAATTTTAATGTTACTAATTGTATTTAATATTAAGTCCTAAAATAAATGGGGGATTACTATGAAAAAATTATTAGTCTTTATTTGTCTTTTTGTTATTACCTCTCAATTTCTTGTTGGCTGTTCAACGAAAAAGAGCGTGCAATTTAAAGAGTTTTATTCTCAAGTAATTGGCTTTAGTGAAAATGATGAAAAATCAAAGCCTATACCACAAGATACAATTCTAATGCTGACAAATGAGGATTTCCAAAAATTTAAGGATAAATACTTTAACCCAAGGGAAATTCCAATGGAGTCGCCTGATAAAGAAAAAGCAGTTTTATATTTGCAAATCCCTTCATCTACTTCTTCTGTGAATCAATATAATGTTGAAAGTATAAATATAAACAATAAAATTTTAACTGTTAAGCTAAAAAAATCTGCAGTTGCACAAGTAGATGGCAAAAGTGGATTTAATGGTACATGGAAATGGGTTATATTTATAGAAGTTGATAAGACTAACTTAAAAGATAATATGGATGTTGTTGTGAAGAAGTAATGTCCTAAACGTAGCATTATTCCAAATCGATACGCTTTAATGTATTTCCTTAAAATCTAATATTTTTTCTCTTAACTGAACATACTAGATGTGGAGGTGCTTTTATGAAAAAGAGTAATACAAATAAAAAAGATAAAACACTTGCTTCTCCTCCAACAACTGATTCGCTTGGAACATCTACTTCTGCTAATCTAAACGTTGGATTCGCTGGGCCAGATGGTGATGATAGTACATCACTTTTTCCTAGTTTTCATGAGGATAAAAACTGGTCTTCAAAAACCACATCAATTGATACAGATGATGACGATTAAAAATTAGTTATTATCAACACCTTCATATATTTTAGTTAATAAAAAAGTAGCAGAATAAATTATTCTACTACTTTTTTGTTTATCCTACTTCAATTATATGTTCCATGTTTTCTTCATTGAAAATAATATATTTGTCTTTTTGTACAATTTCATTATTCTTAACGTATTTCATTATGTCTATTGAAAACTTTTCTACATGGTACCTTTTACTTGCATATATTTCTTTATACTCTAGCATTACATTTTTTTCTTCTTCCTTTGTTATAGTTCTGTTTAAGAAGTCTGGAAGCCACTTCTTCTTATTAAAGGATAGGTAATCAAACTTAATTATCTCTTTAAGTTCTAGAAGTTTATCTCCACTTAGCTTTTCAGTATAGAAATCTATAAAAACCTTATAGTATTCTACATTTCCTATATTTCTGTTAAAGTATCCTTTCTCTTCAAAGAACATTCCTAGCTCATAGTAGAAATCAAAAGGTGTTTCGAACATATTTACAAAGAAGTTAAGAATATTATAAAACTTTTCAGAGTTATAATATTTATCTACCATCTCTTCTACTTTTTTTAATTTTATAACTTCATCGTAACTTAAAACTGAAGTTCTTAAGATCTCATAAGGTGGATATGGTGAATACTCCATTCCCCACTTTTCACTTTCATCTCTCATTAATGAGCCTTTTAATAGCTTTAGAAAACCTAATTGTACTTTTTCTGGTCTTATCTCATAAACATCATTAAAGGATTTCTTAAAGGTCTCATAATCTTCTTCTGGAAGACCTGCTATTAAATCTAAGTGTTGATGAATGTTCTTAAGCTTCATCATTTCTTCTACTTTTTCTTTAATTTCATTGAAATTTACAAATCTATTTATATTATTTAAAACCTTATTATCTGTAGTCTGCACTCCTACTTCAAATTGAAATCTTCCCTTTGGAGCTGTGCTTAATAGCTTTAATTCCTCTTCAGTTAAAATATCAGCTGAAATTTCAAAATGAAATCTTGTATTTGTATCTGAATTTATTAAGAAGCTCCACACATCCATTGAAAAATTATGATTACAGTTAAAGGTTCTATCTACAAACTTAACTAATTTAACCTTATGATCCATGAAGAATTGAAGTTCTTTTTTTACTCTATCTGCTGGTAAAAATCTTACTCCATGAATAGTTGAGCTTAGACAATATTTACAACTAAATGGACATCCTCTGCTTGCTTCATAGTAAACTATCTTATCATGTATGGTATTGTCATTATCTTTATATGGAAAAACAATTTCAGACATATCCATTAAAGGTCTTTCTCCATTAAAAAATACCTTTTCATTTTCTTTATAATATAACCCTTTAATATCTTTTATATCTTTTTCCCCAAGTTTAAACAACACAAAATCTCTGTATGTTTTTTCTCCTTCACCAGAGATTACATAATTTCCGTTATGTTCTTCTAGAAACAGCCTACTATCATAGGTAACTTCAGGTCCTCCAAATAGTATTTCAATATTTCTATCTACTCTTTTTATAAGCTCAGTCAATCTTTCAACGTATTCCAAGTTCCATATATAAGTAGAAAAAGCTACTACATCTGGCTTCTCCTTTATAATTTCTTCTAGTATTCTCTCTATTTTATCATTTATTGAAAATTCCCTTATAATACCTTGATAATTTAAGTCCTCTGTAAATGTCTTTAAGTATCTCACCGCTAAATTGCTGTGAATGTACTTTGAGTTGATCGCTGTTAATAATATCTTCATCTGTATTTCTTCCCTTCTTCTTTGCCTTGATAAAAAATATGTCTTCCCATTCTCTAGTTTCTAGTATATCACAATATTTTTCAAGAACTTTTTTACTTTCATCCGCTGACCATTCCTTAAGGAAATTACTATCTTTTATAGAAAATTCCTTAGTCTTCTCTTCTGGAAGTATTACTCTTATCTTATTTTTAAATACTTCATTCTTCTTCTTTACAATATCCCAAATATAAAGTTCACCATCCTCCTTTATAAGAGGGTAAATTTCAGACATTAATTTATGCCTTTCCTTATTATTATTTATTTTTCCTAATGAAAAAAATAGGATACATGTATCATAATTAGAGTTTATAATCTCTCTAGATTCATCAACAAAATCTACAGCAACTTCACTATCTAGATATTTTTTTATATTATAAATAACTCCGTAATTTTCTCCTCCTACATCTAATATATCACCCTTTAGTTCCATATCTTTTAGATTCAAAACTATTGTTTTCTCCATAACAGCCTCCTGGTAAATACTTACATATATATTTTCTATAATAAAAAAAGAATTCCTTCAAGCAGAAGGAATTCTATGTTGTAAATTTCTATTTTGTAAATTTTTATTATAAAAATCAAGTAAAAATCCAGCAGTAGTTTTTTGTGCTCTTGACAATATCTCTGATGCTATTAAATAATATCTTTCCTCTTTATTTTCAATAGTTCTATATCCCTCATGAGTAGCATTAGCAAATATTGCGTTCTTCTTGATATAATCTCTTACTGACTCATTTCTTATTATACCAACCTCTTGAGTAAAATCATAATCATTAAAGAGTTTTGATATGATCCATAATTCAAATTCTCTATGTTTCTTTAATAATTTATTATTAACATGGTGTGGAACTGTTGAGTCTTGTAATAAGTGACAAGCTGCACCTAAATAGAATAATGCTTTTTCAAGTTCACCTTTTTTTAAATGCTCTAAAGACATCTTATGATATTTTTCACATTCACTTAAGGCATTTGATAATCCATAAAGTCCTTTTTCCTTCTCATAATGGAAGAAGTGATTTGAACTTTTAAAATCACTGTCTGCCCATTTTACTCCGGCATTTAATTGTCTTATATGCTCTTTATAAAAGCTCCAAGCCTCCAGTTCTCCTTCATTATGAAGAATCTGTATACTTTGAATATTTATAAACTTATGAATTATACATGTAGTTTTTACAGCTACCTTCTTTATTGGGTTTACAGCAAAAAATACCCCTCTTACAACTTTTCCATAAGCATTTTCTATCCTTTTGACCAATTATTTCACCTCTTTTGTTAGTTTAAGTTTTATAATTATTGTTACTATAAATATTAATAATATAAATGAAATTGTCATTAATAATTTCTTTGAGAAAGAAATGGCATTTTCATTATTTTCTTTAAATACTTGAAATACAATTCCTTGATTTTTTTCTAACAGTATAATTCCAGTATTATCAACTTTTATATCATTAATTTCTCCATTTCCTTTTAGGGATATATATGAATTCAATACTCCCTCTTTACTTAAAGTAAATACCTTATTTTCTTTTTTGTCAAAGAAAATAATGCTATCTTTTTCAAACATAATCTCTTTTTTATCTATTGCTAATGCTGTCAAGCCTGAAAGATTCTTGCTTTGGAAAAAAGGAGCTGGTGGGTTTTTACTAGGATGAATTGATAATAATAGTTGTGGTTTCTCACTCTCTTTATCTCCAAATCTTGAGGAATCAACCGAATCCCCGCCTGAAAAATCTGGCCATCCATACCACATATCTTTCTCTATCTTATAAATATAATCTACATCTCCATATATAGGCCTAGGCTTTACAGGCTCCATTCCTCCAACTGCTGCATATATTTCCCCTTTTGAATTAAAATCAATTCCTTCTATATTTCTTATTCCCCAAGCATAAAGCCTTTTATTCTGATTACTTAAGTCATAATATATTATGGACGCATTTCCTGGAAAAACTCCTTTTACAACTTCATTTTTTTTGGTCTCAGTTCCATATTTAGCAAATGCACCAGTTTGGTCATAATTTATGCCACTTAATGTTATATCTAATGGAGTTTTATCATAAATACCCGCATCCTTAACTAATTGATTATCTGATACAACACCTGAATTAGTGACAGTTCCAATAGTAACATATATTTGATTATCTTTTAAAACCAATTTACTTTCATTATACTCACCCATATTGGGAAGATTATTCATTAAGGTTTTAACTTTTTTACTTACTATCTCAAATTCCATCAATGAGTTACCTGAAACAAAATAAAGTTTTCCATCCTTATATACTATTGAATATATGTCTAGGGAAGAATCCTCATATAATTGTTTTTCGTTTCCATCTTCATTTATTATTTTAATTACGCTTTTAAAAGCTATATAGATATTATTATTTTCATCTTCACAAATAGCTTTTGCTCCTTGCTGACCTTTTGCTATTATTTTATATTCATATCCATTCGACACAGATAATTTAACTTTCTCTCTCGATATCCTATAGATAAAAAAAGTACCCACAGAAATAACACAAGCTAATAATATCAATGTAATAAATCTTTTCATTCAAAATCCCCCTATACCCTAATAGAGATTTAAATTTTAATACCTGTAAACCCCTTTACTAATTTATATTTTGTAAAGTTAAATTTGATTACTATATATTTAGGTGAATTATGTACTATTTTTACAATTATTAGAATATGTTAATATTGATATTTTTAGGGGGTATTAACATGCGCAAAGATAGTTTCTATAAAAATTCTTTTATTTTAACCTCTTCCAATATAACAACAGGGGTCCTTGGTTTCATTTTTTCAATTTACTTATCAAAAAAACTAGGGCCTGAGGGAGTAGGTCTATATGGTTTAGTTATGCCAGTTTACAACTTATTTATTG
Organism: Clostridium sp. 'White wine YQ'; assembly: GCF_028728205.1. Classification (NCBI taxonomy): domain Bacteria; kingdom Bacillati; phylum Bacillota; class Clostridia; order Eubacteriales; family Clostridiaceae; genus Clostridium; species Clostridium sp. 'White wine YQ'. Next base: position 416,795 of record NZ_JAQYUU010000001.1, on the reverse strand, counting down.
GGCTAATGACAGCTGGTATAATCGCTGCAATATCTAAAGTTTCTGCCCTTTATCACAATAAGGGAGACTATCCAAACCTAATTAAAACCCTTAGAACTGTAGCATTTTTCAATTTAATATGGGCTGCTATTATAGGACTACTGGTTTTTGCTTTTGCTCCTATGATTGGTACATATGGCGTTCATGATGAAAGAACCATCGATGCTATAAAAATAACTTGTCCAGCTATGTTTTGCATTGCTGTATCAAATATTCTTAAGGGTTATTTTTATGGTATATCCAAGGTTACCATGCCTTCGTTTATTGATATATTAGAAAAAGCTATGCGTATTTTTGTTTTAATAGGACTAATATACCTATTTAGTGCACAAAGCCTTTCAGCTCTTGTTACAGTTGCATATTTAGCTTTATGTATTGGTGAATTCCAAAGCTTGGCATTACTTTTTGTTTATTATAAATTCACCTTAATGGGTGTAAAAACTTCTGGTGGAAGAACTGAAGGTAGAGCTCAGTTATTATTTGATGTACTTTTTGTTTCAATACCTCTAGGTGTAAATGGATTTCTAACATCTATTTTTACTACAATTTCAACATTAATTGTTCCTAGAAGGCTTATGGTTGCAGGTTTTACTTATTCTGCCTCCTTATCATTAATAGGTAAGTTTAATGGAATGGCTTTTGTTATAGTAACCTTTCCTATTATAGTTATTGCATCCATTAATTCATTACTGATTCCTGATTTATCTCAAAGTCTTCATAGTAAGGAATACTTCAATGTTTACAGAAGAATAAAACAAGTTTTAATTATTGCCTTTTTATTAGGCCTATGTACTTTGCTAATTTGTCAAACAATACCTGACTTATTGGGTGAGATGTTCTTTAGTAGAGATGATCTTGGCTTTTTTATTAGGTCTGCGTCAATTTGTACTCCAATTTTATTTCCTGCTATCACAATGTTTGGAATACTAAATGGACTTGGTAAACAAGGAAAGATATTAAGAAATTCTTTGATAGTTGAACTCATAGAAATAACTTCACTTTTTATATTAACTGCTATACCTTCAATTAATATATTGGGAGTTGCCATTGCAAATGTCATTACTGCAACTGTTGGTTTATCACTAAATCTTTATGAAGTAAATAAAAGTATTAAATTAAATTTATCAATAAGTAATATTCTAATATTATTGTTATTTTTTGTACTAGCCTTATTCTGCTTAAACCTATTCCTAAGAGTAGTACCTTATGATGGCATTATGTTTAAAACTCTTACAACAGTAGGTTCTTGCGTTTTGCTATTCTCATTTTTACTTTTTGCAAATAGAAAGTTACAGGAGGATTAACTATAAGCTATTATCTATATTAAAATTTTTACCCTCCAAAAAAGGATGTCTTAAAATTATTTTTAAGACATCCTCTTTTACAAATCTTTATCTAAGTTTTCTTTTCATAAATCCAGGAATAACTTTTAACGCTTTTGGAGATATTCCCTCAATATCACTTTTCCTTATGCCTTTAGTCATAATCATTAGATATAGGTATATAAATCCTCCTAATGCTATGTATACAAAAGTTAATAAGGTTATAACTATTCTATTAGATGTTATAGCGTGTGGTAATAATAATAAAAAGAACTTGTCTAATCCAAATAAGACTAAGGACATTACCACAGATGCAAATAGTGGTTTAAGTGCTAATCTTATTAGTGGAATTTTTACTCTAACTGTTTGTTGTAGTTTTCTATGATTCATAATAACAGGTATTACAAAGCATACAAATCCACCAATAACTGCTCCATATATGTTTATGCTTTTAATTCCAATTAAAATGTAGTTAGTTACAATCTTACCTACTATTCCAAAAAACAAGCTAAGTAGCAGGAATTTGAATTTTCCCAAGCTTTGAAGAATTGTAATTTCTATCTGCGAAAGACCCATAAAAATAACTACAAATGCACCAAATATCATTAAGCTGCTTCCTCTAGAATTACCATAGAATCCAAGATAGATATATTCATTTAGAACAGATAATCCAAAGGCTGCTGGAATTGTAATTCCATATGTTAATCTTAAGGCGAAGTTAATTTTTGATTTAACATTTTTTCTGTCATTTAATATCACAGCTTTTGAGATAGCTGGAAGTACAGCTGAACCTAATGCAGTAATAAAAATCAATGGAACATACATAAGATTTTTATATTTACTTAATAAACCATATAATATATCCGCATTTTCTTTGGTCAAGCCTATGTGCATTAACCTACCACTTACATTTGACATATCAACTAAAGCTCCAAAATTAGATAAACCTGCACTTAAGGTTATTGGCAAACCATATTGTATAATCTTTTTTATAATCTTCTTATTAGATATCTTCTTGCCTGTAATTGGCTGTTTTATTGCTTCTCTACTAAAATGCTTAAATTCAAAGATAACCATTAAGTAAATACAAGCTACCAAGGCTCCTACAGAAGTACCTATTGTTCCTCCTGCACTTCCTAATGCTAAGGAGTTCTTAACTAATAAAAATGCAAATAAAAGACTTACAAAAACGTTAATAAGCTGCTCCAACACTTGAGATGCAGCCAATGAATTCATTTGATTTTTACCATTAAAGTATCCTCTATAAGCTACAAGTGTGGAAGATATAACAATTGTAGGTGACAAAGCTATTAACCCATAGGTTATATCAGATTTTGCCTGTGCTGCAATTGGTTTTGCGAGTACTATTAATAAAATAGTAAATAGAAGACCAACTCCTAGTAATAACTTTCTAGCAATCCTAAAAGCTCTTAAGGCATCCCTTTCTCTGCCTAAGGCTGAAAGTTCAGATACAACCTTACATATAGCTGGCTGCATTCCTGAATTTGCTACAGCATAAATGAATATAAAAACATCATAAGTTTTACTATATATACCATATCCCTGATCCCCTAAAATCCTTGTTAAAATAGGTACATATAATACAGATAGAATTTTAACTAAGAAACCTGCAGCTGATAAAACTGCAAAGCCCTTAGTGGTTGACTGTTCTTTCATAGATAAACCCCTATCTTATAACAAATTTAAAAACATCCACCTTTATCTTTTTAAACATTGGAGGTAAACTTTCAGCTATTGTTTTATTTTTTAAATAACTAAACTTTTCAGGTACATCCTTAAATATAACCTTATATGCATATAAGAATTGATAATTTAACCCGAACTTATTATAAAAGAAATCATTTAGCTTCTTATCTCCATATTTACTATCACCTATAATTGGGTTTCCTAAATGAGCTAAATGTGCTCTAAGCTGGTGACTTCTTCCAGTAATCAAATCAATTTCAATTAAAGAGTATGCTCCATTACTTTGAATTGTTTTAACTTCCATTGCTATCTTTTTGCTATTAGGAATTCTATCATTATATATTTTAGAAACATTATTTTCTTGATCTTTTAATATGTATCCTTCATAAACCCTATCATTAATTCTTCCTTTAACTAAAGCTGTATAAAACTTCTTAACTTTTCTTTCTCTAATCAATTCATTAAGTACTTTTAAAGATTCAAAGTTCTTTCCAAAGAACACTATACCTGAAGTATTTCTATCTAATCTATTACATGGTGCAGGTGTAAAAGTAACTTCTTTCTCTGGCAGGTAGTCACCTTTCTCATGTAAATAGCTTAAAACGTAATCAGTTAAGGTTGGCTCTCCATTTTTCTTATCTGAATGAACTAAAACTCCTGGCCATTTTTCAACTAATAACATATTTTCATCTTCAAAAGTTATTTTCAGTCCACCAGCATCAACTCTTTGGAAATTAAATTCTTTCTTCTTTTGGTCACTCTCTATATTTCTGATTTCAACAATATCCCCAATTTCAAGAGAATATTTTTCTTTTTGCTTTCTTCCATTAACCTTGACATCGCCTTTTCTTAAAGCTTTAAATATAGCACTTAAAGGAACATCCTTTAATAACTTTCTAACAAACTTATCAAGCCTTTGTCCTGCTTCATTAGTTCCTATTTCAATTTTCACAAAATCAACTCCATATTTTATTTGTATAGGATATTTAATTTATTGCATATATTTAACCACTTTATACATAGCTTAAAGTGGTTAAATATGCTTTCTCCATTATACTAGATTAATCTTATTTTACCCTCTTGTCAAATAATTAAATGCACTTTGGCATTGGATTGCAACACCTACTTGCAATGCATTTTCATCGATGTCAAAAAGAGCATTATGAATAGGCTTATTTATTCCCTTTTCTTCGTTGCCTATTCCTAAGAAATAAAACGCAGCATTTCTTTCCATTGCAAAATATGCAAAACTTTCAACCCCCATAAAAGGTGCTGTTTGTTCATATATATTTTCCGTGCCAATAATAGTTTCTGCCGATGTTCTTACTATATCCACCATATCATCATTATTATATAGACATGGATAACTTTCCTCTATTTCAATAGTGCACTCACCTCTAAAGGTACTTGCTATACCCTTAGAAATTTCCTCAATTCTTTTTACAGCATATGCCCTATCTTCTTTCGTCATTGTTCTTATAATTCCTTTTAATTCAACCTCATCTGGAATTACATTTTGAGCAAATCCTCCATTAATACTTCCAACTGTAACAACAGCAGGATTAACTGGAGATATCTCCCTACTTACTAATGGCTGAAGAGCAAGGACCAAATGTGAAGCTATAACTATAGGATCTACAGTATTATGTGGTTCTGCTCCATGACCACCCTTTCCTTTAACTTTAATTGTAAAAGGATTGGATGCTGCATTAACAACACCTTTCTTAACCTTAATCTCTCCTGCCCTTAAACTTTCATTAACATGAAGTCCTATAATCCCGTCTACATGAGGATTTTCAAGTGCTCCTTCTTTAATCATAAATGGTGCTCCACCAATAGTTTCCTCTGCTGGTTCAAATAATAGCTTAACATTCCCATTTAGTGATTCTTTATGTTTATTTAATAATTTTGCAGCCCCTAGTAAAATTGTGGTATGTGCATCATGTCCACAAGCGTGCATTTTCCCCTGCACCTTTGATGAATACTCACAAGTTTTCTTATCTTGTATAGGAAGGGCATCTATATCTGCTCTTAAAGCTATAGTTTTACCCTCATTGCCTCCTTTAATAGTGGCTACAATACCAGTCTTTGCTGCCTCCACAAAAGGAATGCCCTCTTTATTTAAAAACTCTTTTATAACCCTTGAAGTTCTAACTTCTTCAAAACCTAACTCAGGATTTTCATGAAAGTCTCTTCTCCATGCTATTAATTCTTCCTTAATGCTTATTGCTTCTTCTAAAAAATTTATCATTCATTTCCTCCTAAAAATTAATCCCAGAAAACTTTGATTTCATCCCCATTATTTAAAGTATCAGTATATGCAGCCTTTTTGTCATTTAAAACTAGATTTAAGCTTCCTTTAACTTGAGTTATATCAAAATTAATGAAGTTAAAAATGTCTACAAAAACATAGGATTCCTTACCAGTTAATTCAATCTTCTCATCATTTACTATTACAGTAATAGAGTTTCCTTTTTTAACTTGTTCGTACTTCTCCTTTGCTGCTTCATTTGCAACAACTTCATTCTCTTTCACAACTTCTTCTTTTGAAATATGTTCACCATCTAATATCTCATAATCATCCTCTAAAAGTTTTCCATCTTTATATAAATTTATATCTTCATTGATTATGTATTTCTTAATTTCCTTAATTGTCTTAGGGTATATAATTTCAACATTATCCCCTTCATTTATGTATGTATCAGGCGTAACACTTTGGTTATTTATTAGGAAAATAGGATCTAAATAATAACTCTCACCATTTAAGTAAAAACTTTTAGAATCCACTTCTTTAATAAGCTCTATACATTTTGTACTTGCATTTTTACCTTCTTTTGCAAATACCAGCTTAATGTTATCTCCATTTTTCACCTTACTATCTAGTGTTTCCTCATTTTCATTAATATAAACTTTAGCCTTTTCACCTAGTTCTCCGAAAGTTATTCTCTTACTTCCATTTAAATTAAATCTTAAGCTCTTTCCATTTTTGGCCATTAAGACTTTAGGGTTTATACCAGCTTGAATTAATACATCCATAACCTTATGATTATGTGAGTTAAATAAACTTATAGTTTTGTCATTTAGAAGTACATCTATGAAATCTCTTCCCGAACTCTTAAGTCCAACTAAAGCAATTCCAAGTACAGTTACTCCTTCTGAACCTAATTTATTATCCATTGGTATACATTGAGTAACAGATTCTCTTCCTCTTATTGCAACTCTTTGTAAGGGAAGATTTAATTTTTCTGCAATAAGCTCATTTAGTAGTGGAGTACGTGCTCCTCCCCCAACTAGGAATAATGCTGAAGGGGATTTACCTCCATTTAATGCAATAACTTTAGAGCCAACTTCCTGTGCCATCTTAGTAACAACAGGTCTTATTATGTTTAATAAATGTTCCTTTGAAACACTATTTTCTAATCCAATAATATCTAAGTATGTAATTTGATCCTCAGTGTGAATTTTTCTTTTAATTACTTCAGCAGTATTAAAATCCACTAATAAAGCTTGAGAAATAACCTCTGTAACTTCATCTCCAGCAATTGGCACCATTCCATAAGCAGAAATTGTTTCATTTGAAGATATTGCTATATCTGATGTTCCTGCTCCTATATCTATTAATGCTATGTTAAGCAGTCTTAAATTTTGCGGAATGACAGCTTCCATGGCTGCTATAGGTTCTAAGGTCATATTTACAGCCTTAAGTCCTACTCTATTCATTACTCCATAAAGTGAATCTACAACTGAACGAGGTAAGAAGGTTGCAATTACGTCAGCCCTAATTTGCTCTCCCTTATGCCCTAATAGATTAGAAATACTATATCCATTTAAATAGTAGTTCTTAATGCTATATCCAACTGGATAAAGTTTTCCTGCTTTTTGATGATTTATCTTATTTTGAGCTTTCTTAATTCCATGCATTTCAAGCCCTCTGATTATATCTTTAGATATTTCTTCAGTAGGGTCTACTCTCTCTTCAACAGTAACTTCAAGAGTTTTAAGAAGTCTACCAGCTGCAGCAATATATACATCCTTTAAGGTAATACCTAAATCCTCTTCTAAGGAATCCTTAACTTCTCTAACCTTTTTAGCCACTAATTCTATATCATGTATTTGCCCATCAAGCATAGCTCTTTCATCATGTTCTATATACTTTTCAGCAACAACTGAAAATTTATCTTTAATTACCATACCAACGGTACCAATTACACTTCTTGTTCCTATATCTAATGCAAATATTAAATTATCTGAATTTAATCCATCTATTCTCATACTAATTCATCTACTCCTTTATGATAAAGGCTCATATTCTCTTGAATATGAGCCTAATAAAATTATATTACATAATTTAGCATGTTTCAACATTGAAAGACTTTCTATTATATATACGCCTCAACATATTTCACAAGTTCTGCAGGAGTCATTGGTTTACTAAAATAATACCCTTGAATATAATCACTGCCTAAATTCTCAAGAATATTTAACTGACTTTCGGTTTCTACCCCTTCAGATGTAACCGTTATATTTAAATTATGAGCTAAATTTATCATAGTATCAGTAAATGACACACAATACTTATCTGACTCAATATCACTAATAAAACTCCTATCAATTTTCAAGTTATCTACAGGTAATTTTCTTAGATAACTAAGAGATGAATATCCAGTACCAAAATCATCTATGGATATCTTAACTCCTTCATTTCTTAGATTTTCTAATATCCTTGAAGAATGAATAAAATCAGTCATTATTAATGACTCTGTAATTTCTAAGGTTAATGCCTCAGATGGTAATCCTGCTTCCATAAGTAAATCCATAACCATTTTATCAAAACCATCAACTTGAAGCTGTTTTACTGATAGATTTACGTTTACAGTTAAATCATTTATTCCCATTACTCTCCAAGCTGAGCACTGAGAAATTGCTTCCTTAAGTATCCATTCACCCATAGGCACTATTAAACCTGAAGTTTCAGCAATTGGAATAAACTCAAGTGGAGAAATCATTCCTAAATCTTTATGTTCCCATCGTAATAGAGACTCAACAGTTACTAAATTTTTAGTATTACTATCTACTATCGGCTGATAGACAACATAAAAACCGTCAAAATTATTATTAACCGCACATCTCATGCTATTTTCAAGTTGAATTTGCCTATGAAATCTATCATGATGCTCTTTAGAGTAGAAGGTATATTTATTTTTACCTTCTTGTTTTGATTTAAATAGAGCACTCTCAACATTTTTTAATATTGTTTCTACATCTTTTCCGTCCTTAGGATAACTTACTACTCCTATTGAAGTTGTAAAATAATATTCATATCCTGATATGTTCCAAGTAGACTTAAATCTATTAAGTATTTTATTTAAACTTAAAATTATGTCATTCTTATCTTCTTGATGTACTAGTAATATAAAAGAATCTCCACCAATTCTATATGAACTATAAGATTTCAAATCTAGGGTACTTAAGAATTCAGATATCTCTTTAATTACCTTATCACCTAAATTACACCCAAAAGTATCATTGAAGTTTTTGAAATTATCAATATCAAACATGAATATTGAGAACTTATTTTCTCCCATAATATCATTATTGGTTAAATTATTAAAATCATGCTCAAACTTTAATCTGTTTGGTAATAAAGTTAGTTGATCTACAAATGCCATTTTAATTATATAATCTTCATAAGATTTTTTCTCTGAAATATCAAGTATGGATCCTGCCATTAATAATGGACTTCCTGTTTCATCATGTATACCTTTTCCCTTGCAATAAATCCATGCATATTCTCCATCGTTTCTTAAGATTCTGCACTCACAAATAAAGTATTCATTCTCTCCATCTAAAAATTCATATATTAACTCTTTAACCCTATTTCTATCCTCATCATGAATTAGTATATCAAAGGCTTTACTTAATTCTTTTCTATTAATACTATTAACATTACTTAATCCTACTAAATTAATAAAGTCTTCAGATATATTAAAGTAATCCTTCTCTATGTTCCATTCAAATACGTAATCTGCAGCTCCTTCAATTATGAGCTTTTTTGTTGTTTCATTGTACTTTAATTGATCATATAAATCCTTTACAATTTTCTTAACTTTTTCTGCATCTTTTGATCCGTTTTTAATTAAATCAATTGCATTTTCAAAATTCTCTAAGTATTCCATATAATTATTCCTCGTATTATGCTAGATTACTTATAATTTTATCATATTTTTTGGAACTTACCAATATATATTATTAATTCCTTTAATCTTATAAACCTATAAAATATCAGCTTTTTCAAGGATTTTTTTCATTTTATTCCATCATAAAACAAAATATCCAAATACTATACAATGGATGACAAAATTCTACATAAGCAAAAGCTTTAATATAAAATAGCATTAAAAGCCGTATTTTTGTATAATATTTACGAGGTGATTAGATGAATATTTTTACTAAATTAAACAAATTGACTAATTTAACTGCAAACGAAAAAATATTAGTTAGTTATATGGAAGAGAATCCAGAGAAGTTTATTAAAATGAGTGCAATTGAAATAAGTGAGACATGCTTTATTTCAGCTTCAACTATCTATCGCCTTTGTCAAAAACTTGACTTAGCAGGTTTATCAGAACTTAAGGTACAAGTATCTGTATCTATTAATGAATATTTAAAAGAACAGAATTCCTTAGATTACAATTACCCTTTTAAACAAAACGAGAATCAGCATCAAATATCTTTGAAAATGAAAGAATTATATGAACAGACTTTAGTGTCGTCACTAAATTTAATAGATTTAGATCAATTAAGATTAATTGTCAACGCTTTAAAAGAAGCTAAGCATATTGATTTTTATACATCTGCGGGAAATATATATTTTGCAGAAAATTTTAAGTTTCAAATGCAGGAAATCGGAACTTTTATTAACGTTCCAATGGAAGAGTATCTTCAACGTTTAACTGCATCCACTAGTGATAAAGAGCATATCGCTATAATATTTTCATATGAAGGAAGAGGAAAAATCATACAAGACATAGCAGAAATATTAAAAAAGAACAAAACACCAATTATTTTGATTTCCTCTACTAATGAAAACCCACTAACTAAATATGCTAATTATAATCTGTATTTAAGTTCAAATGAAAACCACTTTAATAAGATATCGTCCTTTTCAACAAGATTGTCCTTGCTTTATCTTTTAGACTGTATTTATACATGCTATTTTGAACTTGATTACAATAATAATATTACGTATAAGATTGATACCTATAGGAAGATCTCGGAGAATAATAATTAAATTAATGAACTACAGTAATAAAATCTATTCTGGAAAGTAAACAAAGGTGCATGATTAACTAAAAAGCTAATACTGCACCTTTTCTAAGTTTTATTATCGTTGCTCTTTTATTATTCCTGTTCTATATGCATCCAAAAGCCACTCTAAATCCGCAATTTGAATTTTGAGTTCCTCCCCAATATCTGTATCCCCAACTCGCTTTCTCTCAACTTCCTGTTCTAGCACTATTGTAGTTGAAAGAATATCTTTTTCTTCTTCAATAGCTTTTTGCGTAGATTCAAAAGGTTCATGTGATACTAGTAATAGCCCATAAGAATTATATATTAGTGTATAACCTGCTATTCCAGTTTCAGGTTGATACGTCCTTGAAAATCCCCCATCTATAACGAGAAGTTTTCCATTTGCCTTTATCGGACTTTCTCCTTTTTTTAACTTAACAGGTACATGTCCATTTATTATATGAGAAATCTTTGGATCTAACCCAAATTCCTTAAAGATCATATTACATGCACTCTCGTTATCTTCTAGTTCAAAATAGTAATTTTTCTTCTCTACATGGGTTGCTTTATCCTCTATAAAATATCTTTCAAAGGTTGTCATCTTGTCTTTTCCGAAAAGAGGTGAATCTGCCCCATTCCACAGATACCATATTATATCCATGCCATATAGCTTAGCCTCTGGATTGTTTTTATAAAAATATCCTTCTCTTACTAAAATCTCTAATCTGTCTAAGTAATTTTTACCGTAGTATTCTTTACCCGAAGCTCCAATGGTTACTTTTCTAAAGCTTCCATCTTCATTTAGTGGAATACATCCATGGAATAGTAAGTTAGAATTATACTTTAAACACAAGTTTCCTTTTGCAAAAAGAAATCTAACATGCTTTTGTAGCTTTTCACTATTTAAAAAGGATGATTTAAGCTTATCTATAAGCTCTAGCTCTTCTGGGATTAATTTATATGGGTCATTAGGATTTATAGTTGGAAATTTACTATCCCTTAATTTATATATTTGCCCATTCAAATTAATTATGCCTTTATCATAGTCTATCTTGTTTAATAGTAATCGTTCATCCATTCTAAAGTATGGACGTCTTTTAATTATATCTCCTTCTAGTTTAAATTGTATGATAGCTATAGCTTTATGCATCTTTGCCATAAGTTTTACATCTTTATCATTGCAAGTATTATCGTTTTCAAACCTAGGATTAAAGAATTCGCACTTATCATCATTATAAAATTCCATGGCAAAGGTTGCTAATGGTAAAAGGTTTATTCCATAGCCATCTTCTATGGTACTTAGATTTGCATATCTTGCACTTGTTCTAAGAACTGTTGCAATGCATGCCTCACTTCCTGCTGCTGCCCCCATCCAAACTATGTCATGATTGCCCCATTGAATATCAATAGAGTGATAATTTAAAAGAGTATCCATTATAATATCTGCTCCTGGTCCTCTATCAAATATATCCCCTATTATATGAAGTCTATCTATTACTAGTTGTTGGATTAACTTTGATATAGCTACTATAAATTCTTTAGCTCGACCCACACTAATTATGGTTTTTATTATTTCCTCATAGTATTTTTCTTTATTCATCTTGGCTGGTTGTTCATGTAGAAGTTCTTCTATAATGTATGAGAAATCCTTTGGTAGAGCTTTTCTTACCTTAGAACGGGTATATTTTGAAGATACATGTCTGCACATATCAATTAATCTATATAGTGTTATTTTGTACCAATCTTCGATATTTTGCTGTTCTTTCAGTTCTAATTCTATTTTTTGCTCTGGATAGTATATTAAAGTGGCAAGGCTTTTTTTCTCATTTAGGCTCAATATATTACCAAAAACATCATCAACTTTACGTTTTATAACTCCTGAAGCATTGTTCAAGACATGAATAAAAGGTTCATATTCTCCATGAATATCTGACAGAAAATGTTCAGTTCCTTTAGGAAGGTTTAAAATCGCCTGTAAATTTATTATTTCTGTACAAGCATCAGCTATAGTTGGATAACTATTTGATAGGAGTTTAAGATATTTTAGTTTGTCATGAAACTCTTTACTTGAATCTTCTTCAATATAAGACATAGTATTTCCTCCTAAGACTAAAGGCTAATTTAAATCTAAAATTAATAATCATTTCATAATTTAATTCATATATAGAGTATACTATTTCTTTTGTTTTTGTACAATGTTATATACTTTAAATAAATAGTGTAGCACATATTTTCTTATCTATCATAAATTAATATGTTATAGTTATTCATTTTTCTTTTTAACCCATCTAATTATTAAAAATATAATGTATATTGAAGCCAATACAACATCACAAACAATTAATTAATTATTGGATATTACTGAAAAAATTTTAAGCTCCATACCAATTGCCAGTATAATTATAGTACTTAACTGCATTGCTCTATTAACATCTATCTTTTTCATTTAACCTCCTTAATTAGTCATAGCTTAAGATATTCATTTATGCTCATTTCTTAAGACATATTTTTTTACCTCAGTTCTAAACATCATTTTCCCACAATATTGACATACTTGAGAACTACCATCAACTATAAATTCAACATTACCACACTGCTTGCTACAAACTGCATATGCTATATATATTTCTTTAGGAAATTTAATTTCTTCAGGTTCTTCTATATATTCATCAAGCTCATATCCTTCAAAGCCTTCGAATTTTGATCCCTCCATTTTATAACCCCCAATTAACTCATTTTCTCTAGCATATCTATCGTCTCATATAAAAATTCGCTTTTTCCGAAATAAAAAGAAAAATCATGAACAGCCTAAGATTTCTCTTAAAACCATCCACGATTTCATTATTCTTAAATTTCATTTCCTACAATCTTATGTTTTTTAATGCATCATATATAATTATGGATAGTCCAGCTAATAAAACAGTCCACACTCCTAGAATGATCCACTTATAAGCAAGTTTTGTGAATTCATCATCATTATAATAACTATAACATTTTTTCTTTATTTCTCTTCTTTTTATCAACATAAAAACTCCTGTATAAAAAAATATAACCGCTGGAAAAATAAAATTCCAATCAAAATCAAAATCTGGATAAAAAGAGTCGATTGAAATGACCAAACACATTATAATAATATATCCTATTAATAGCTTTTGTCTAAGTTTCATTACTTTCACCTTACCTAAATCACAAATTAAATATGTTTTCTCTCTTATTATATCAGTTGCATTTGCATGGGGGATTACCTCTTCACAGCAGTTTAGAATATATACATTCTCAAACTCCATTCCCTTTACTCCATGTATGAATTACAAGAGGTCTTAGAGATATAGTGATAAAGCCATTTCCATATTTAATTTTATAGAACATTCCATACATTAAACTTACTTTGATTATAGCATATTATATAGATTGTAATAAAAAATGAACAACTTAAGATTTCTCTCAAGTCGTCCATTTTCATTTACACTATCTTAATAATATTAACAAAAGTTTATTTTCTCAAATCCTATTCCCATTAATTTATGTTCTTTGCATAAATCAACAATTTTTTGTGTGCAAAATATTGTATTTCCCAATTCTTTTATTCTAAAAATATCATTTCCATTCCAAGAAGCTTTTTTAATATATATCGGATGAGCAGGATCTATAAATGTTTTGCCTTCAGTTCTATACTTGACATATCCGCAGCTATTACAATATTCCTGGACTATTATTTCAGTTTTACTATCCAATTCAGCGCCAATTGATACGTCTAGAAAATAATAATTTTGTACTAAATTAGATATTTTATTCTTATTGAATCCATCTTCAGCCAAACTTTTTAGTTTTTCTTTACTAATTTCATCTTTTTTTAAACAATTAGTTTTGAATAGTTTATAACCTGTAATCTCAGATTCTTCAAATACTTGTTTTGTTTTCTCTGATATTAAATCTAGTATTAAGAGACCCAAAAAGTCTGGCAAATTATCGTTTGATAACACTAACTCAAATTCAGGTTTTAAAGTTAATAACATATCTTTATCCCATACTCTGTTACAAACTCCACAATTTATTCTTTGTACAGGATAATCATTTAGTAAAATTCCGTAAGCATATTTTTTTCTTTTTCCTTCATCAATAAATAATCTATAGAACAAGATTTATTCCTCCTAATAATGTACTTCAAATCCATACCTATTACCTAATTCTTTACCATAATTCAAAATCTCTTCTGTACTTGGATTATTTCTTAAAAATGAATCCCATACCTTATTGTACTGATTACTCCACTTGCCATGTGAAGCTTTATCTACCCAAGATCCAAATTTCGGATCGTGAATATCAATTCCCTTGCTTTTAAATACATTTATGAACTTTTGTGGGAAAATATGATGTGCTTCAGGTTTTATCATGTCCTTAGATGCTTTTCCGACTTCCTTCTCTAAATTATTTCTAAAATTATTTTTAGTATATTTCGGTGGTTTTCCTCCTGGATCACCACTACTACCTCCACTAGAATGACTACCTATTTGATCCATTAAATCACTTGCCACGGATGCTAACTGAGATCCAAAATCACCTATTATTGATGCAATTTCACTTCCTAATGTAGGTGCTGCGATTGCTACTGCTGCCCAAACACTAGCAAGAGCATACGCAGGGCCTGCCATACCTCCCCCACCAGTACCAACTATATCCTGATATCCATTAGGATCATATGCATTTACAGGATTGTTCTTGCAATAAGCAAACATATTACATGATAGTAAATCACCAGTTTGTCCTACTAACGCATCAGCATTAATAAACCTTCCCCAATCAGGGCTATAGTATCTTGAATTTAGATAGTACATTCCTGTCTCGGTATCATATCTATATCCTCTATATCTATATGGATTCTTTACTCCTAATGTATCCTTTAGTGTTCCATCTATTGATACTAGTTTGCCCCATGAGTCATAGCTATAACTTACAACTTGTGTTCCATTTGTATCTACTAATCCAATTATATCACCTTGTCCATTTCTTACATAGAAATATTCTGTTCCGTTTAATATAATACTTATTAGGTTACTACTTGCATCATAGGTATAGTAAATCTTATCTACTGTACTTCCATTAGTTACTTCTTCATATACTACCTTATCACCATTTAGTGTATACTTACTTACTACTCCACTTACATTCTTTTCTGTTCTTATTCCACTATCATTATACTTATATGAAATCGTCTTTCCACTGCCTGTAATTCCTGTTAAGGTTCTTCCTCTATCCCATGTAAAAGTATTTCCATCATATGTTAGTGGATTTCCTATTGCATCATAAGTTATTGCTTTTCCGTTATAACTTGTTAATTTATCCTTCCAATTTGCATCCCCATACTGATAGACCTTAGTTACTGTTGGATTAGATACGACTGCATCCTCAACCTTAATATCATCTACAGCCATCCAAGCATATGAATTACTTATAAATCCAACTCTTACTTGTAATGAAGTAATTCCTTCAGGACATGTCCATTGCTTTTCTGACTTTCTCCAACCCTTATCAGAAACTAACTGACTAGCAAATAGAATATATGTTCCATTATTTAGCCAAATACAACTAGAATCCGTAATATAGGTTCCACCAGTTGCTTCCTTATGATAAAAACTAATGTTATATGTTTTTCCTGGAATAACTGGAACCAACTGATTAAAATAAATATAATTATCTCCTGCTTGTCCATCCATAAAAAAGCACTTATCACCTGTTTTAGGTGTGCTATTAAAATCAAAAACAGGCCCTACAATAGCGTTATATCCTGAACCTCCTCTTGCACCCAAATCTACTTTTCCTGTTTCAAAACTACCATCATAATATAAATTATTACCAAGGTCTTTGTTTGGATCAGTATTTAAAATTGTTCCATTTGTATATGGATATTCAGTTTTTGAAATTATATTTCCCCCTGCATCATAGCTATAAGCAATTGTTTTATTTAATGTTTTATTATCTTCTCTTATAAGCTCTGATAATTCATTATAATAAAACTTCTGTAATAGAGTTGTGCCTTGGCTTATAGTTTCTATGTTTCCATTTTTATCATAGGTATAGTTTAATATACTCCCGTTATTATTTACACTTTCTACCCTTGTACTTTGTGAACCATTTGCTCCTGCTTTGAATCCATATGATGTTAAATAAGTCTTTCCATTCCCAAAGGCTACTGTTCTACTATCATTTCTTCCTAATGTATCATAATGATATTTTACGTTTTCACTTGTACTATTTAAGGTAATAGTATCTATTCTATTATCTTTGTCATAATTATATCCTGTACTATATGTGTTGCCATTTATTATACTTCTTTGTTTACTTACATTGTTATTAGCATCAAAATCATTTCTAAAAATATTGCCTTTGCTATCTGTTACTTTAGCTAATCTATCAGCTAAATCGTAGGTATACTTATAACTTACATTATTAACTCTATCTTCTAGTAACCCAAGGCTTCCATTAGAATCATAACTATAATGTGCTATTTCCGAACCATTTGCCTTCTTGGAAGTTATTCTATCTAAATTATCATATAAATTTTCAATCACTTTCCCATTTCCATAGGTTGATTTAGTTAAATTACCTGTAATCGGGTCATAAGCATTGGTTATAAGATTTTGAGTTCCTACATTTACTCCAGTATTTCTGCCCACTGGATCATATGAAAATTTATAGTTAAATCCATTATGAGTTATTGTATCTAGTCTATCATTTACATATTGATATCCATTAGTTACATCTTTACCATCAACTTTTTTTGTTATTGTATTTAAGCTATCAGTATTAGGGTCATAAGTGTTTGTGGTTGTGTTTCCTTTTGGATCAGTTGTAGTTAACAAAGTACCTTTATTAAGATCATAGTTATAATTTACTGTATTCCCTAAAGCATCCGTATTAGTTGCTAGATAATTTCCATTTGATGTATAGGTAGCTGAAGCTGATATAAATGTTGTAGTATCACCAACTGTAGATTTTATTGGGTTTCCATAAGCATCGTAATCAAAAGTGCCTACTACATTCATTGGCGTTGTTGCTGTCTTTACATTTCTGTTTGCATCATAGGTATAACTATATTTATTGTCTTTAGCATCTGTCGCAGTTATTAAATCATTATTGGCATTATATTCGAACTTACTCCCATTTCCTGATAAATCTTTAGTAGATTGTATATTACCCTTAGAATCATATACATAACTTTGTCCAAATTCTTCTTTAAATAATTGTAGATTATCAAACCAAGCATAATTTTCCTCATTATAATACAAGCCATAGAGCATCAAAGATTTATAAGCTTTCTCAGCAACTGCTTGTCCTGAGGTAAATTGCCAATTTCCTGTATCATCATTAAAATCAACTACTACCCATCCATATGTTCCATCAGTATAATTAAATTGAAGATCTAATGAAAAATATCTATCTGTTCCAGACTCTTTAGGTAATGCATCTGCTTTAGCCCACCCTGACATAACGAAACAATCATTGGCTGCTCCTGATACATTTAAAGTTTGGTATACACTTTTAATTTTACCTATATCACCCTTAATTCTAAAACTAGAGCGATTATCAACGGTCGTTGCAATACCATTTGAATCGCCTAAATTATATGTCCATTTTTCTGATGTTACTGCTCCATAATCAAATTCTGAATTTTCAAGTAGATTATATCTACTTTCTATATTTCCATCCTCAAGTTGAAGTGCATCAAAATATGCTACTCCTTTGTCTTCTAAAAGACCTTCTCTTATATATACTAAATTGGATGCTGAATCTGCTGGAAGTGTAAAGGATACCGAATACCTCTCCCAATCATTTGTTCCAGTTACATAGTTACTTTCTACAGTTTTCCATGCACCAGTATTATCTTGATAATTTACAAATAAGGCTGCTCCTTTACCCTTATCACTAGTTACTCCAGTAGTTTTTATATAACCTGAAAATACATATGTTTTTCCTTTTGTTAAATTAACATTTTGATTGTAGAATATTCTATCACCATAGTCAGTTTTGGAAACCTTTAATGAATTTGCACCTAAGAAAGCTGCTTCAGTAGTAAAGCTTCCACTACCTTTAATTAAAGTCCCTAAATACCCAAGATTCCAATTAGAATTTATAGTTTCTGCACTGTGATTTTTCAAATAATTTCTATTGCTGCTTTGAAGCTTTGAATCTAGCTCTAGTTTATTAAACGTATTACTTCCTTTAGCTCCATATTCATATGCAGTTGCATTGCCATTAGGGTCAGTTATGCTTTTTGTATTTCCCCAATTATTAAACTGATAAGTTTCTATTCTTCCTTTAGCGTCTGTAAATTTAGTTTCATTACATCCATAATTAATAGTTAATTGTCCGCCTCTTGTTCCATCAGCTCCTGTTTGTTCAACAATACTTGTTCTATAAGGTGCTGCTGTATTATATCCATAAGCTAGCTGTAATCCATCAAAATTTATTGCGTAAGTTAAATTATGATTATCGTCATAGTAATAGTAATTAATCTTTCCATCTGGATAAATAATTCTTGTAAGGTCACTACCGCCATACATAAATTGTGTTTTTCTGCCAGCAAAGTCTGTAATACTAAGTAGATATCCTTCTGGAGTTGATTCAAATTTAGTCACTCTTCCAGAAGCATCAGTTATACGATCTAATACTATACCATTATAGTTAATAGTATTTGTATTCCCATTCTTGTCCGTTATCTTGTTTATATATCCACTAGGTACAAAATATAAATCATTGCCATCTTTATAAGTAATATTATAGGAATTGTCAGAATTTATCTTAAATGTTACATCTAACCCATCCTCACTTTTATAGCTGCTAGATGCTGAGTCATATTTAAAATAGTGCTTAGTTCCATCTCCATCTATATAATAATAATATTGAGTTCCACTAATAACTTCTCTTATTACTCTTTGATTGATATTTGTTCTCCAACCATTCCCATAACCAAAAGTATAAGCTCTGTCATTGCTATTATATACATGTGTTATAGCTAATGGATTTCTGTTTCCTGTATTAGTAATATCATCATGAGTAAAAATTAAGTTACCATTATAATCATTAATATACCCAGTTCCAGCTCTTCCTGCACTTTGAGAATGGTATGTCCAGTAATTCTCAAGTCCACTATTATTTCTATATGATATAACTACTTGAGGCCACCCTCCACTATAAGTATTTGAAGTATCTGTGGAAAGAAATGCTGTATGCCCTGAGGATGGACTTGTCCTTTTTAACATTAATCCATAATTAGTGCCATAGTTATACCAATATTTAGCCATGTTGGTTATATCCCAAGAGTACGTATCTCCTGAAACTTTTTGAGTGTCTGTTATTCTATACTCTGCATTACCATTCTCTACTGACGGTCTATTCCACCAGGTTAATGTACTTTGATCCCATGGGACTAATATTCTATGAGCCTCGATTTCTCCATCAGTTCCACTATATCCGCTCTCTTTAAGCAAATATAATTGTGCACCTACAACCATATCACCTGTTTTCAATTGGGGTAAATTATTAAATTGTAAATAAGTTTCTGCTGTTCCTACATTTCCAGGAACATTTCCTACTCTTAAAAACAAGTTATCATTTTTGTTAGATGTATCTATTGATGCTACCCATGTACCAATAACATCATATCTTGATAAAGTTGATGTTACGTCTGGGTCTACTACTATTGGATATTTCCTCTTGCTATCATTTATCCATTCTTTATTTGGCGTTAAGGTTAAGGTATACCCTTTTTTATTCTCTTTAACATCTATTTTAACATCACTAGAACTTTCTCCATTTGCATCATACATAACCGGAGGCACTATGTTAAATACCTCTTGTTTAGTTTTCTTATCTAAAAATCTAACTGTATTATCTTTTATTTCTGGTATTAAATTCTTTAGTGATAAATTAAAACTAAAGACATTACTATCAATTGCTTTATTTATTACAATGTTTTCTTTTAATGTTTTTCCTTTGAGTAAATATTGAAGATCTACCCCATTACTTATTTCGTTGAAGTCTACCTGTGAATCATTTTTACCAGCAATAATCTTTTTTATATTTTCTTTTTTAGTTTCTTTATCTTTTGACTTATCATTTTTAGTGAATTCTTCAATTTCACTATCTATATCTCTTTCTTTTTCTTCACCATTTGATTTTTTAGGCGCTTTTATATTCCATGATACTTCATAGTTATCTTTCTTAATGGATACAAGTTTCTTATCGTTTACATTCTTAGCTATTTTTACGCTTATTTCATTTTCAGTGTTTTGATAATATCTACTATTATCTCCTTCTTCATCCTTTGCATATTCTCCATCTTCATCTTCAGTATAAACTGAATCTTTATTTACTTGTTCCTTTGCACCATTTATAAAATCTTCTGTCTGCACTGGCATATCATTAACATCCTTATCTTCAGATGCATCAACCAATGTATTATCTATATCCTCCCACTTACCATCCTTTAAGTAGTGTACAGGCTCATTGTACATAACTGCTTGATATGTGCCATCATCCATCAAAAAGTACTTTTTATTTTCTTCTCTTTTATCTTCTAATTCCTTTACTACAGAAGCTTCTTTTATTTGTGTTTCTTCATTAGTGGAAATACCTGTTTCTGCTGCTGATGCTGGAGTCTTTTCCTCTGCTTTTGCTGTAATTGGAACCATTGTAAATAAAAAAGCTACAACAAGAAACCCAGCGATCTTCTTAATACTACCTTTCATAAAAATCCCCCTTATTTTTTTATTGTAAAGCATTACTTATCCAGCACTATATACTTCCACATATTCCCATGCCTATCCTTTGCTGTATGATTAGTTTCGTTCATCAAATTTCTACAAGTTCTAAACAATAAATTTATATTTATCTACCCTCCCCAATTATTTTATTAAAAATTTAATATAGATCTAACTAATTTCTTCTTTTATCCCACTAACAAAAAAAAATCATGAACAGCTTAAGATTTCTCTTAAACCATTCATGATTTTTATTTATTCCTTCACCTCTATAAGTCTATTTAAAAACAATATACTTAAGGAGAACTTTCTCTTTACTCCATCTTCAAATTCTATCTCAACTACGTCATCTTTTAAGGATACTATTTCCCCTTCACCATGACTTTTGTGAAATATCTTATCACCTTTATTTAGCTTGCTTTTTTCTTCCGGTTCACCTTTAAATTCAAGCTCTTTTATAAAGGGAGATGTTTCTGTAAATCTTCCTCTTAAGGTTTTGGGTGCATATATATTTAGATTATTTATAGCTCTGGTAATGGCTACATAAAATAATCTTCTTTCCTCTTCTATGTCTGTTGCGTTTGCATGGGGGATTACCTCTTCACAGCAGTTTAGAATATATACATTCTCAAACTCCATTCCTTTTACTCCATGTATTGTACTAAGGAGGACCCCATCTTCTTTAAAGTCTCTCTCTTTATTAGATAACTTTTCTTTTACCTCTTCTACATGCACAAGCAGCGTTGTTATGCTTTTAAAATCTAAAACTATAGTTCTAAATTCCTCAATTATTCTTTCAAAGTCATCACTTGCTACCCTAAACTTTTCACCATATTCTCTTAGGTATTCTCTATACTCAAGGTCATTAAGTACAGTGTCTACTGCTGAGGGGAGTGATAATTTATTTAAATATGATATATCTTTTTTTAGTCTTTCTAAGTTATTTAATTGAAAGCTTTTAAAATCTCCATTTATTATTAAGTCATCAAATACATTTCTTCTTTCCCTAAGTTTGCTTAGACTTTCTATATTATTCTTACTTATATATCTAAAGGGCTTATTGATTATTCTTTTAAATGCTTCTCTATCATAGGGATCTATAGATAGTTTTAAATAGGCTAATATATCTTTGCATATAAAGTGTTCAAAGAAGTTATACTCCTTATCTAAAAATCTAAAGGGTATTTTTCTTGCTATAAGTTCATCACTTATACTTCTAGATTCTATATTAGTTCTATAAAGAATTACATTATTATTTAGTGGAATCCCTTGACCATTCTTTTTTACTATGCTGTTTACTATATCCTCCCCTTGAAATTTTTCATTATAAGGCTTAGATATATTAATATTTCCTTCTTCTCCCCTGTAATTTATAATTTCCTTTGGATTTCTCTCTAGGTTATTTTTAATTAAGTTCTTTGAAAGCTTAACTATATTGGATACACTTCTATAGTTATAGGACAAATAAACCTTCTCTCCTCCAAATTCCTCTTTAAAATTAACCATACACTCTGGTCTTGAGCCTCTAAAACCATATATACATTGATCTTCATCCCCAACGCAGAATAGGGAATTACTACTATTTAATAATTTTAAGATTTTTAATTGTATAAGGTCACAATCTTGAAATTCATCTACTAGGATATACTTAAGTCCATTTGAGTAATATTCAAGTACCTTTTTATCCTCTGAAAGTAGTTTATACATCTCAATCTGCAAATCATCAAAGTCCATAAGATTCTTTTCCATCTTATAGCCTTCATAGTTCTCAATGCATTTATTTGTTATAATATCATCTATTTTATATTCTCCAAGAGAGGTTTTAAATCTAGAAATCTCATTTAGCATTTCTTTTACTTTGTCTTCAGAAATTTCATCAATATAAACTTTCAAGGTATTTTCTACTATTTTATAGGATTCACTAGTAGAAATTATATTAATGCTCCCTAAGTGTCTCATTAGAAGTTTATAAAATAATCCATGAAAAGTTCCAAAGAAAGGAGCCTTAAGATTAGAATTATCCCTTGAGAATCTATCCTTCATATTATTAGCTGCTGCCTTTGTGAATGTTATAACAAATATATTGTTTGAATTAACCTTTAACTCTTCTAATAAATGCTTGACTCTATTTATTATTACTGTTGTTTTTCCACTTCCTGGAGCTGCAACAATTAATGTATTTCTACTTTTTGCTTTTACTGCTTCGTTTTGAAATTTATCTAATTTATATGACATGTTATCCCCTTAATTACTAGCTTTCCTATATTCATTAATTATTGACACAAACTTGAACTTTTAATTTTTATCTATAAATAATATCAAGTTTCATAATTAAAAACAACTATCCCCATTGTAATAATTAATTAATAAGGTTACAATAATTTTATAATATTTTACATAAAGGCGGTATTATTATGACAGAATTCTTTGATGTTAGAGACGAAAGAAATCTTACTATGCTTGTGGATTTTTATGAGCTAACTATGGGAAATGGTTACTTTAATAATAACTTAAAGGATCAAATAGCTTATTTTGATATGTTCTTTAGACGTGTTCCTGATGGCGGTGGTTATTGTATCATGGCTGGTGTTGAACAACTGCTTCATTATTTTAAAAATCTAAAATTCACAAGTGAAGATATTGATTATTTAAGAAGTAAAAATATTTTCACGGAAGAATTTCTTCAATATTTAAAAGACTTCAAATTTTCATGTGATGTTTGGGCTGTACCTGAAGGAAACCCTGTTTTCCCAAATGAACCACTAGTTACTGTTAAAGGTCCAGTTATTCAAGCTCAATTTGTTGAAACTATGGTGCTTCTTACAATTAATCATCAAACATTAATTGCAACTAAGGCTAATAGAATATGCAGAGCTGCTAATGGTAAACCTGTAATTGAATTAGGTTCTAGAAGAGCTCAAGGTTATGATGGAGCTATTTACGGGGCTAGAGCTGCTTTAATTGGTGGATGCGTTTCTACTGCATGTACAATCTCAGAGCAACTATTTAACATTCCTGCAACTGGAACCATGGCTCACAGTTGGGTTCAGTTGTTCCCTACTGAATATGATGCATTTAAAGCTTGGGCTGAAACATACCCTGATAATGCTGTATTCCTAGTTGATACATATAATGTTACTAAGTCTGGAATTCCAAATGCTATAAAAGTATTTGATGAAATACTTACTCCAATGGGATATAGACCTAAAGGTATAAGAATTGACTCTGGTGATATAACTTATTTAACTAAGAAATGTAGAAAGATGCTTGATGATGCAGGTTATTCTGACTGTAATATAATTATCTCAAATTCTTTAGATGAGTATATTATTAGTGATGTTTTAAAGCAAGGTGCAACTATTGATAGCTTTGGAGTAGGTGAAAGACTTATTACAGCTAAAAGTGAACCCGTTTTTGGAGGAGTATACAAGCTAGTTGCTATAGATAGTGAAAATAGTATAATACCTAAGATTAAAATAAGTGAGAACAATGAAAAGATTACAAATCCAGGTTTTAAAAAGTTATACAGAATTTTTGATAAAGATTCTCATATGGCAATAGCGGATTTAATTACACTTAATAATGAAATAATAGATGAAAATGAGCCACTAGAGATTTTCCATCCAATTCATACCTGGAAGAGAAAGAAAATAACTAATTTTTATGTAAAAGATATGATGACTCAAATTTTTGACAATGGAAAATGCGTATATGATTCTCCATCTGTAATGGATATAAAAGAATTTGCTGCAAGAGAAACCGAAAAATTATGGCCTGAGGTACTTAGATTTGAAAATCCTCATACTTATTATGTTGATTTATCTGAAAACCTATGGACTCTAAAGCAAAGTTTACTTCATAAATATTCTAATATTTATAAATGAAAAAAGGATGAATTATCATCCTTTTTATTTATATGCAGATAATTTAGGTAAATGAAAAAGCGTAAATTCTTCATCATAACCGTAGCTATCAATATCTTTCAACGATATTGTTTTAGCTGTAGAAAATTCTTTAAATGGACATATTTCATTCTCTTTTGCCCCAGCACTCATAGGACATTCAGAATAACATGCAAATTTTTCTCCGTTAACTGACCAAAATGGACATTGACTCATAAACTCCCCCCCAGATGTAAAGGATATCTACATAATAACACCATTATAATCCAAAGTATAATTAAAATAAAGCTAAATGAGTAAATTTTTGTTATTTATAGGTTAAAATTTAAGATTTTCGTAATTATTTTTGTATATTTTTCCATTAATTACTTGATTTTCTTGTTTTTTACTACCGATATATTTATAATCTCATTTTGGAATGCCTTTAAAAGAGCTTTTTCAAGAACCTTTTCTTGATCAAAATTTTCAATATCATTACAAACTGCAAAAACTTTATTAGTTTCTCCATCAACATTACTATAAGTAAGAGTAACATTTGGCTTATCATATTCCACATCTATTATTTTTAATCCCCATGACATTTGAGCAAACTCATTCTCATATTTAAGATATGTTAATTCCTTTAGTTTTTTTGTTTCCTTTTTAGGATCTTTGACTATTATTAATTCATCTCCAACCTTATACTTAGCCATAAATATTGCCTCCTATTTCTTTTGTAAAGACCACGTTTATATTATTATCTACTTTTAGATAAAAAATAAAAGAACAGAAAAAACTGTTCTCAAGAAAAATGAAATAAAATGAACATGGAATTTTAAGCATTGTTAATTGTTTAACAACCTCTAGGTTCATTCTACCAAAATACTAGATATAATTCAATAGTTTTTTTGTAAATTTTCTGTATTTAATAAAAATACACACTCATTATTAATCAATAACTATTGACAAAGGAGAATTATTATTTTATACTTTAGGTATTAATATACGAGGATGGTGAAAATGGATAATATAACCGCTATTTTTAAAGAAAAGAAACTAAAGCTTACTCCCCAAAGAATTGCAGTTTATAAATATCTTAAAGGAACAAAGGAGCACCCTTCTGCTGAAGTAATTTATAAAGCACTTCAAACTGAATACCCAACTATGAGCCTTGCAACTGTTTACAAAGCATTAAAGACTTTAGTTGAAGTAGGCTTGGTTCAAGAAATAAATGTTGGAGAGGGAAACTTTAGATATGATGGTACAGTTTCAGAACATCCTCATGTTCAATGTATTAATTGTACTAGAGTAGATGATCTTTCTGAATTAGATCTTACTTCTCTAAATGTTGAAGCTGAAAAACATTCAAAATATAAAGTCTTCTCAAACAAAGTATATTTTTATGGCGTTTGTGATGATTGCCAACAAAAATAAAGCTACCTGGTAGCTTTATTTTTTTATTCTACTTATGATTTATTAGCTGCATCTATAACTTCTTTCCAAGCTTCTCCAGAATATTTTCCTGAACTTATTTCGTTCAATTTATTTTTTATTAGTTCCACATATTTTGAAGGCAAATTATAAAAGTAGAATAAATTATTTTCATTTGCATTTTTAAGCTCTAAAGCCATTTCTGCTCGCGTTCCCTTAAGCTTTTCATCTAATGACTTATTACCTGTTATTATACCTTCTTTTGATAGGGTTTCATATGCTTCCTCTTTCATTAAATAATCTATAAATTTTCTGCCACCTTCTTTATTTTTCCCATTAGCATATAGAGAAACCATTGCACTTATTCCAGTTGGTGAATAGTTAATATTTTCACTTAGATTTATATTTGAATAACTTCTAAGTGGACTATTTTCATTAATATTTTTTGAAAGGTATGATGTTCCAAATATAATAGGTATGCTGCCTTTTTCTAGTTCTTTTATTCCATCGATAGATGTCTCTTTAAATAACCCTTTATTAAAATAACCACTATCAACAAAGGATTTCATTGTACTAAACAAGGTTTCCATTTTGGTTATTTTCTGATAATCCTCTTTACCTGATTTATAGCTTTCCCTTAATTCACTAGGTAGCAAAAGGTAATTTGCAATATATGTAGATAAAGCTAACTCCACTGTAATATCCTTTGGTAATATATATGGAATCTGTATATTGCTATCTCTAAACTTTTTTAATAAGCCTAAAGCTTCTTGAGAATTCTGTGGAACTTTTATACCAAGCTTCCCTAGTGCATCAGGATTATATATAAAGTCAAAGGTATATGGAAATAATCCTAGACCATAGTATCTATCATTAACTCTTCCACTAGATCTATTGATATTATTAAAATTATCACTGAATTTTTCTTGTTCAAATATTTCATCAATAAATCTAAAATTGTTATCTTCAGCAATGTCAATAAATGTATCCCTTGAGGAAATCACTATATCTGGTTCAACTTCTTTATTTTTTAAACTCCCATAAATATTAGACTTACTAATAATATCTACCTTTATCTTTGAGTTTTTCTGCTTATATCCTTCAATTAATTTATTTATATTTTCTGGGGTGGTAATTTTATTTTCTTCCATCAAAATCTTAATATTATCATCAGCGCTAAGAGTTTGCTTTTTACATCCAAGAAAAAAACTGGACGATATTGATATTATAAGTAAAGTTGATACTATTTTTTTCATTTGTACTCCTCCTTTTAATGTTATTTTGCTCAATTATTATGTACTCATACCATTTTTAATATATAAATAGTATAATCTTTCATTCCCCTCATATATTTTATAGAGGTGATATGCATGAAATTAAGAGTATTATTCCTACATAAAAAACAAATATTTTTTTTATTAATGTTTTTAATCTTATGTTTTATTTCTGTTATACTTTTTAATCTTTTTTCCCAAAAAGAATATGGAGACTCCTTATCAGTTTTTGCTAAAGAAGACTATGAGAAGGGACTGAAAAAAGATTTGAACGCAGATGGAAAAGAAGATGTTATCAATGTTACTACAAAAGATGATAAATACTATGTTGGAGCTACTATAAATAATAAAAGTTATATGCTCTCCCCTGATACTAAACTTGCTTCTTTAGGAAAAGAATATCCTTATTGGGGAATTAGATTATTTATGAAAGACATTTCTAGGGATGGAATTCCTGAAATCTTCTTACAGTCCTCTCAAGAAGGTTCCGCAATTTCTCATATATTTTCATGGACTGGGCTTGAATTTAAGGATTACTTTTGTTCAACCAATAATGTTATTGGTATACTAAACTCACAAAACAATAAAACTCCAAAGTTCTTTTCTGGAAAAGTTGTAGATGGACTTTTAACCTTTGATAGTTATATGCTAATTGGTAACAATTTCAAGAACACTTCCTACGATCAGTACACAGTTCCTGGTAGACAATCTGTCACTGAACTAATTGATGCAATAGAGGCTGCTTCAGTTCCATATGAACTTCCAAGTTTTTTCTGCGACTCTACTACTGAAAGTGATGCTGCTCTCTTATGGAAACTAGATAAAAATGTCTATAGCTATAAGTTTCAGGATGCATTTTTCTTAGATGATAAATGGGATAAGAATGGTGATATAACTTCTATTATATGGCAGATTAATTTTAAACGAACAAATAAATCAACCTCCAAAAATGACTCTATTATTATTAAGGCAAAGGTTATCCCCTCAAACAAAGATTATAAAGTATCTTCAGTAAGTTTATATGAAAAATAAAAGGCCGCTAATGCGGCCCAAAAAGGGGGATGGGGGGTTTGTTATAAAAAGCTATGCTCTTATAACAAGGAGAAATCTCTCCTTACATTTTTATTATTACCCTAAACAATAAGTTTATTCATTTTATTTAGTATTTAGTCATAAAATTTTCCTTTTTCATACATGTCTATTACCTTATCTAGGAACTTAGCTCTTTGAGTATCTACTATACTTCTTAGAGCTTTTAACATTTGCATATTCCTATCATCATTTGGATTTTCTTTATAGGTATTATTTACATTATTAAATAAATTATTAAACATACCCGGATCCATTTGACCTCCAGGATTATTTCCGTTCATTTGATTTCCTTGATTATTTCCACTCATCTGATTTAGTAGAGCTGCAAGTCCTGCCATTTCTCCCATGTTATTCATATTAAATCCTTCTGTACCCATTCCACTTAAAATATTCATCATTTGTCCCATATCAAAATTTCCATTTAATAGCCCCATTAGCTGACTTGGGTCGAAGCCCATTGGTCCATTATTCCCAAAAGGAGCATTATTTCCGAAAGGTGCATTGTTTCCAAAAGGAGCATTGTTTCCATATGGGGCATTGTTTCCAGTAGGAGAACCATTAATATTTTCTGATCTATTTCTATGTCTCTTTGACATTACCTTCCTCCCAAATATTACTATGTAATTATGTAATTATGTATTTATGTATTTATATTTTATGTTATATGTAATAAAATATATTTTTTTGGAGGGCATCGCCCTCCAACTACCATACTTAGTAACCGAATCCGCCTCTTCCTCCGCAACCACAGCCACAGAGCCAGAACAATAATATTAATATAAATGCTCTGTCATTGCATAGAACGTTTGGTTTACAAAGTATAATTAATAATACTATTAATGACCAAATATTGTTACTTCCTACACCAACTCCTGCTCCATATGGTGCTATTCCTTGACCATATGCTGGAGCTACAGCAGTTTCATAGCAATATTCAAATTCATCACATTTATGGTGATGTCTACTCATACACAACGCTCCTTTCGCTAAACTACTTCATATCTATAGTTATCTTAAAATATTAGCAGCAATTGTCTCTTCCACATCCGCCGCCAAATCCGCCAAATCCACGATTTCCACAGCAGCAGAATAGTAAAATTATAATCCAAATCCATGAACAGTTTCCGCCGAATCCGCCACAGCCAAATCCGCCACCAAATCCACCTGGATATCCTCCTGGATAACCCATTCCAGGTCCTGGCATAAATCCATAATTAGGACAACAACATTTTTTACTCATTTATAATTCTCCTTTCAATTTTTAATTTATTATTTTTAAAGTTAATTGATAAAATTAGCATACATCGTCATCATGGTGTCTATCGTCACAGAATCTTTCATTTCTTCCGCAACCACAAACTACGAAGATTAATAGAATTATCCACCACCATGAATTAAATCCACCACAGCCATATCCGCCTGGTTGACCATAAGGTAGCATTCCATAACCACCTATATTGCCGCATTTATTTCTCTTACACTTAACAGTGCAATTATAAAGACCTGGATCATATCCAAACCCTGGATAGCCTCCTACGCCACCACCGTAGCCTCCGAAGCCACCATATCCACCGCAGCCACATAGTGCGAATAAGATAATTATCCAAATAAAGCTGCCACCAAAGAAACCATTATTATTACAATCACAATCTCTTCTTTCTGCATTGGATAAGCCATTTATGATCTCATTAATATCCATGGAAATCCTCCTCTCATTTTTTTGTATTGTTTAAATTTTATAGTATATACTATTCTTAACGTAAAAAAATGATACAATTTATTGTAATAACATGAATTAAATGGTATACATGCACATATCTATATATAATGAAAAAAGCTTGCAAGAGTTCCAACTCTTACAAGCTTTTTACTATATTTCTTCTATTTCTTCTTTCTCAACTACATCTTTGAAGATAAAATCTATTACTTCTTCTCTCTTCTTTTTATTTAAGGAAGAAAAGAAAAATAATTTATTAGTATTTCCTAACTCTAAAGTATCTCTAATAACTTTTTCACTTTTTCTTAAATCATTATTAGATAACTTATCACTTTTTGTTGCAACTATAACGTAGTCATAGTTAAAATGCTTAATCCAATTTAACATATCTATATCATCTTTGGTAGGTTTATGCCTACAATCAACTAAAAGTACAACTCTTTTCAGTGGTTCCCTATGCATTAAGTAAGTTTCAATTGTTTTTCCCCAGCTAGCTAGTTCTTTTTTAGAAACCTTAGCGTATCCATACCCAGGTAAATCCACCAAATAAAAATCCTTATTTATTAAAAAGAAATTTATAAGCCTTGTCTTTCCTGGCGTACCACTTACCTTTGCTAAACCTCTTCTATTAGTTAAAGCATTAATAATTGATGACTTTCCAACATTTGATCTTCCAACGAAAGCAACCTCTACTCTCCCATCTACAGGATATTGCTCTCTTTTTACAGCAGAGATTATAAATTCTGATTGTTTTATATCCATATTATTCAACTCCAACTAAAGCATTTTCCAGAACTTCTTCAATTCTAGATGCAAATATAAATTTAATCTTATTTTTTACCGACTTAGGGATTTTATCCAAATCTCTCTCATTTTGCTTTGGAACTATTACAGTATCAATTCCAGCTCTATATGCTGCAAGTGATTTTTCTTTTAATCCACCTATTGCTAAAACCTTACCTGTTAAAGTTATCTCCCCAGTCATTGCTACATTATGTTTTACTTTTTTATTTGCTAATGCACTTACTAGCGCAGTAATTAATGTCACTCCTGCTGATGGTCCATCTTTTGGAACAGCACCTTCTGGTACATGTACATGTATATCATATTTCTTATAGAAATCATCATTAATACCATACTTTGCTGTATTTCCTCTAACATAAGAATATGCTGCTTTAGCTGATTCTTTCATTACATCTCCAAGTTGTCCTGTCAATTCAAGCTTACCTGAACCTTTCATAACCATAACTTCTACCGGAAGAGTATCTCCACCATAGGCAGTCCACGCCATGCCAGTAACTACCCCAACTCTATCAGTTTTTTCTATTTTATCATAGGTATATATTTTAGTTCCTAAGTACTTTTGCAGGTTATTTGAAGTAATGGAAATAGTTTTTTTATCTTTTTCCATCATCTCTCTTATAGCCCTTCTTATTACTGTACTTATTCTTCTTTCTAAATTTCTAACTCCTGATTCTCTTGTAAAATATTCAATTATATCCTGTATTGCTCCATCACTAATTTTGATAGAATTTTTCTTAACATTATGCTCTACTAATACTCTTGGAACTAGATATTTTTTCGCTATATTAAACTTTTCTTCGAAAGTATATCCTGATACTTCAATTACTTCCATTCTATCTAATAAAGGTCTTGGAATTGTTTCTAAAGAGTTTGCTGTAGTTATAAACATTACCTTAGATAAATCCATATCAAGTTCTAAGTAATTATCTCTAAAGCTTGAATTTTGCGCTGAATCTAATACTTCTAATAGAGCATCTGAAGGATCTCCTTTAAAATCATTATTCAACTTATCTATTTCATCTAATAAGAATAATGGATTATTAGATTTAGCATTTTTCATACCATAAACTATTCTTCCTGGAATTGCACCTACATAAGTTTTTCTATGTCCTCTAATTTCAGCTTCATCTCTAATGCCTCCAAGAGATATTCTAACAAAATTTCTATTTAAGGCTCTAGCAACTGATTTTGCAATAGAGGACTTTCCTACTCCTGGTGGTCCAACTAAACATAATATAGGACCTTTTAAACTCTGACTCATTTTTTTAACTGCTAAATATTCAATTATTCTTTCTTTAACATCTTTAAGTCCATAATGGTCTTCATCTAGAATATCCTTAGCCTTAACTAAATCTAAATTATCCTTCGTAAACTTATTCCAAGGCAATCCTAATACCCAATCTAAATATGTCTTAATAACATTTCCTTCTTGAGAATAACTTGAGGAATTTTTTAGTCTTGTTAACTCATAACTTACTTTTTCCTTAACCTCTTTAGGTAGCTTAGCCTTTTTAATTAACTCTTCATATTTATTTATTTCTCTTTTTTCTTCTTCATTCTCGCCTAGTTCTTCTTGGATGATTTTTAATTGTTCTCTTAAATAGTATTCTTTTTGCAATTTATCTATTTTCTTTTTAACTTTGAATCCTATTTTCTTTTCTAACTTTAATACTTCAATTTCATTTTTTATGACTATTAGTAATTTTTCAATTCTTTCTTTCAAATCTATTGCTTCAAGGATTTCTTGTCTAACCTTTTGCTTTAACAATAAATAAGATGCAACTATATCTGCAAACCTACCTGGTTCATCATCCTCTTCAAAATCAAGAACCTCATCCGAAGATTTACTATTAGATATATCTAAAAATTCTCCAAATTCATCTCTTAAGCTTCTTAAGGCTGCAATGAATTCTGGATCTTCTTTATATTTGTCATAATCATCTTCAATACTTAGTATTTCTCCTTGTAGGTATTCTTCGTTTTCTAAGTATTTTAATATCTTTCCTCTTTCTATTCCCTCTACTAAAACCCTAACTACATCACCTGGTAACTTAAGTAATTGTTTTACTATACATATAGTACCAACTTCATATATATCATTTTCACCTGGTTCCTCAACTTTTGCATCTTTTTGTGAAACTAGGAATATTTCTTGCTCTTTTAACATTGCCTCCTCTAAAGCTGCAATTGATTTTTCTCTACCAACATCAAAATGAATAACCATGTTTGGGAAAATTGTTATTCCCCTTAAGGGAATTAGAGGAAGAAGCTTCACATTCTCGCCCATTATATATTTCCTCCTTTAAGATTAATCTACTCTAGTTAAATAATTATACACATAAAGCAGGTACTTTTCAATAATTTTAACACTTCTTCCCTGATATTATCCTTTAAAGTAAAAGGATGTAAATAGAAATGATAAACTGTACATCGTTATCCCTTCTATTTACACCAAAAACTAAAAATCAGAACTTATTTTCTCCTTCTGCATATAAGACTTCTACTGATGTTTTATCATCAATTTCATTCATTTTATCTCCTGTAAGTGCTACCTTTAATACCTCATCAATAGTCTCAACTGGAACAACCTGTATCCCCTCTATTTTTTTGAAACTCTCATTATAATTTTCCTTAGGTATTATAATAGTTTTCGCACCTGATTTTTTGCCAGCATTAATTTTTGCAATGACACCCCCAATTGCCTTAACTTTACCTGTTAATGATACTTCCCCAGTCATAGCAACTTTATTATCTATTGGAATGTTTTTTATGGCACTATATACTGCAGACGCTATACTTACCCCTGCTGAAGGACCATCAACTATTGTACCCCCAGGGAAATTAACATGTATATTATACATAGATGAATCAATAGCAAAAATATTATCTAGTATACTTAAAACATTTTGTACAGAACAGTATGCTGTGCTCTTTCGTTTTATTTTCTTGTTGTTACTACTTATTTCCTCTTCTTCTACTATACCAGTTATTTTAATTTTACCATTATTCTTAGTTGTCTTTCTCGCAGTTGCCTCTATTTCCAAAATAGTTCCAAGATTAGCACCATAAACAGCCAATCCATTTACTACCCCAATTTCTGGTCTATCTCCTATCTTCTTATCTGGTCTTGCATTATATTGACCATTCTCTATTACCCAGTTTATATCTTCTACTAATATTTCTTCTCTATCCTCATTTATTGCTAATCCTGAACATAGCTGAATAATATTTACTACTTCTCTACCATTTGTACAATATTTTGCAATTAAATCTAGTCCCTCTTCACTAATATGTAAATTTACTTTATTAACTGAATTCTTAGCTATTATTTTAATTTCATCCTCATCTAATGCTCTAAAGAATATTTCTACGCATCTTGACCTTATTGCCGGAACTATCTCTTCTGGGCTTCTTGTCGTTGCACCTATCAATCTAAAATCTGCAGGTAACCCTTTATCAAAAACCTCTTTAATATAAACAGGCATGTTTGGATCTTCAGAACTATAATACGATGAGTCTAAAAATACTTTTCTATCTTCAAGTACTTTTAATAACTTATTTAATTCTATTGGATGTAATTCGCCAATTTCGTCTAAAAATAAAAGTCCTCCATGGGCCTTTGTTACTGCTCCCGGTTTAGGTTGGGGTATACCTGCAACACCTAGTGAACCTGCACCTTGATATATTGGATCATGTACAGAACCAATTAACGGATCTGCTATTCCTCTTTCATCAAATCTTATTGTAGTTGCATCAACTTCTATAAATTTTGCTTCTTTTTTAAATGGAGTTTTTCCCATTTTAATAGCTTCTTCTAATACTAGTCTTGCTGCAGCAGTCTTACCTACTCCAGGTGGTCCATAAATTATTACATGTTGTGGGTTAGGACCACAGAGTGCCGCTTTTAGGGCTAAAATTCCTTTCTCCTGTCCTATGATTTCATCAAAATTTGTTGGTCTACTTTTCTCAGTTAATGGTTCTGTCAACTGAATACTTCTCATCTTTTCCAACTTTTCCATCTCTTTTTTATTCTCTCTATCCACAACGACCCTATTTGTTTGTGTAGTCTTTGTATTTGCTATCATATACATGAAAAGCATTAGTATTAATACTACCTGCAAAATAACCATAACAGTAATTGCTGACATAAATTACCCTCCCTTCTTAATATTGTTATTATCTCCTTCATTATGGTTTATTATTCCATATTATTTTCATATTTATTGTTAATTTAAATAGTAAAAAATGAGCCAAGCAGACATCTTATAAAAGATTATCTACTTGACTCATTAACTTCACTTATACTATATAATCTAAAAATTTTAATTAACAGATTATATAATATAGTTTAAAAATTTCAAACCATTCTTCGTTAAAAAGCTTCCCGGGGTCGAACCTGTTTAGCAGTGAAGCTTTTTAACTCACAATGTGGAAATTTTAAAAACTATATTAAGCTGTTTCTATATCCTTACTTTTCTTAACTCTCTTAGCTTTTGCTTCTTTCTTTTCAGACTCATCACCTAAGATAACAATTGGATCTTTTTTATCAGCGATTGACTCCTTTGTAATAACAACTTTTGCGATATCATCTCGCGATGGAATATCGTACATTATATTTGTCATTGTATCTTCAATGATAGCTCTTAAGCCTCTAGCACCAGTGCTCCTTTTAATAGCTTCTTGCGCAATTGCTTTAAGTGCTTCTTCTTCAAACTCTAATTCAACATCATCATATTCAAAAAGCTTTCTATATTGTTTAACCAAAGCATTTTTTGGTTCACTTAATATACTTATTAATGCCTTTTCATCTAATGACTCAAGTGTCACAACTATAGGAAGTCTTCCAACGAATTCTGGAATTAATCCAAATTTCAATAAATCTCCTGGCATAACATCCTTAAGTAGTTTACCTACATCTTTATCTGATTTTGATGAAATTTCTGCTCCAAAACCTATAGAACTTCTTCTTGTTCTTTTCTCTATAAGCTTATCTATTCCATCAAAAGCTCCTCCACATATAAATAAGATATTAGAGGTATTAATTTGTATAAATTCTTGATGCGGATGCTTTCTACCCCCTTGTGGTGGAACAGAAGCAGTAGTGCCTTCAAGAATTTTTAATAAGGCTTGCTGAACTCCTTCACCAGATACATCTCTAGTTATAGAAGGATTCTCAGACTTTCTTGCAATTTTATCTATTTCATCGATGTAGATAATTCCTTTTTCAGCTCTTTCAATATCATAGTCAGCATTTTGAATTAGCTTTAGAAGTATATTTTCAACATCTTCACCTACATAACCAGCTTCAGTTAATGTAGTTGCATCTGCAATTGCAAATGGCACATTTAAAAATTTAGCAAGAGTTTGAGCTAATAATGTTTTACCTGAACCTGTTGGTCCTAAAAGAAGAATATTACTCTTCTGAAGTTCTACATCACTATCTTTATCCTTAGCGTTTATTCTTTTATAATGATTATATACTGCAACTGAAAGAGATTTTTTTGCACTATCTTGACCTATTACATACTGATCAAGATGATTTTTAATCTCTACTGGCTTTGGTAATTCAGTAGCAGTAAAAGGAACTGGTTCGTCAAATTCATCTGCAATAATTTCAGAACATAGTTCTATACATTCATCACATATATATACTCCAGGTCCTGCTATTAGCCTTTTTACCTGTTCTTGATTTTTACCACAAAAAGAACATTTTAATTGCTTCTTGTCTTCAAATTTTGCCATCCAATACACCTCACTGCGGCAGTTAAATTATTTATCTTTAACTACTTCATTTTTTCTAATTACCTTATCGATTAAACCATAATCACAAGCTTCTGGAGCAGTCATAAAGTAGTCTCTTTCCACATCTTGTTTGATTTTATCTAAAGACTTACCAGTATTCTCGCTTAGTATTTCATTTAAAGTATCTTTTATCTTTAAGATTCTCTTTGCATGAATATCTATATCAGTCGCTTGACCTTGGAATCCTCCTAAAGGTTGGTGAATCATTATCTCACTGTTAGGTAGAGCAAATCTTTTTCCTTTTGCTCCTGAAGATAGTAAGAATGCTCCCATTGATGCTGCCATTCCTATACATATAGTACTTACATCTGGCTTAATGTACTGCATAGTATCATAAATAGCCATTCCAGCTGTAATTGATCCTCCTGGACTATTTATATATAAATAAATATCTTTATCAGGATCTTCACTTTCTAAGAATAGTAGTTGTGATACTATTAAATTTGATGTAGTATCATTAACCTCACCACTAAGCATTATTATTCTATCTTTTAATAATCTAGAGAATATATCGTAACTTCTTTCTCCTCTACTTGTTTGTTCAATAACATATGGCACTAAACTCATTTTAATCCCTCTCTTTCTTTGTTCAATCACCTTTTATTAATATATCCAATTTTTAAGAAAAGTAATTATATTTATATAATTAAATTATATATAACTTTTCCTCATTTGTTAATTAGTTATGTGAAAATAATTGCCAGAAAAAAACTTCTGGCAATTTCATCTTACTATTATTTTATTATTTTACTTTAACATTTTCAACTAATAATTTAACAGTTTTCTCAATTACTGCATCATGTTTTAAAGCTGAAGCTTGAGATTTTAAAATTAAATCTGCCATTTTTTCAGCTTCTCCAGCTGAGTACATCTTAGCAACTTCCATAGCTTTCTCTTTTAATTCTTCTTCAGTAGCGTCTATAGCTTCTTTCTTTGACACTGCTTCTAATACTAAATCAGTTTTAACTTTCTTAGCTGCAGTTTCTTTCATATAGTCTTTCATTGATTCTTCAGTATTACCAGTGAATTGATAGTATTGTTCTAAAGTTAATCCTTGGTATTGTAATCTTTGTTCTAAATCTTTAATCATAGATTCTAATTCTTTAGTAATCATTACTTCTGGAATTTCTACTTTAGCATTATCAACTACTTTATTAATTACAGCTTCTTCGAATTCTTTCTTTTCTCTTTCAGCATTTGCTTCAGTTATGTTCTTTCTAACATCTTCTTTAACTTCAGCAATTGTATCGAATTCTGAAACTTCTTTTGCAAATTCATCATCTAATTCTGGTAATTCTTTTACTTTAATTTCTTTAACAGTTACTTCGAATTTTGCAGGCTTTCCATTTAAATCTTCTTTTCCGTAGTTTTCTGGGAATGAAACATTAACATCCTTACTTTCTCCTGCTGCTAAACCTACTAATTGGTCTTCGAAATCTCCGATGAATGTTCCTGAACCTATTTCTAATGAATAGTCTTTTCCTTCTCCACCTTCAAAAGCAACTCCGTCTATGTATCCTTTAAAGTCAATAACTGCTATATTTCCTTTTTCAACAGTTCCTTCTGCTTTAGTTTCTACTCTTGCATTCTTTTCTTGCATAGATGCTAATCTCTTATCAACTTCTTCTTCAGAAACTGGGTAAGAAACTTTTTCAACTTCTACACCTTTGTATTCTCCAAGTTCAACTTCTGGATATACAGTTACTTTTGCAGTATAAACTAAATCTTTTCCTTCACCAACTTCAACAACATTTATTTCTGGATAATCAACTGGTGAAATTTCATTATTTCTTAATGCCTCTGGATATGATTCATCCATAGCAATATTTATTGCATCTTCAAGTAATGCTTCTACTCCATAGTATTTTTTTACTATTTGCATTGGTACCTTTCCTTTTCTGAATCCAGGTACATTGAATTTCTTTTGATTCTTTTTAAACGCTTTATTTAAAGCTTCGTTGAACTTTGCAGCCTCAACTCTTATTTCAAGTTCAACAACATTAGTTTCTATTTTTTCCATTTTAACTTCCATTACTTTTCCTCCTGATTTTCTTACCTTTAGAAAATAGTTATTTTAACTAGGTTATTATATCATAGATACTTTTAAATTATCAAATATTTTAGAAAAACTTTCTATAATTAAATATTTAATCATCTTTTACTATATTATTTCTTATTTCCTATTGCGGTGTTACACTTCCATCTGGCATCAATAGTGATGTATTATTATCAATAGCTACTTGGATTCCACCATCTTTTAAGTTACCAAGTGAAACATTTTTACCTTTTAGGTTCCAAACGGCTCTATGTTCGCCTGTGCCTAAATCTATTATCCAGACATAGGTATCCAATTCGCCTGTTCCAAAGTAAGGTAGTTGACTTAAGTATGCAATATGTGAATCATCTATAAATCTAGCATCTTTGCACCATACATATCCACTGTAGGTAGATAACATTTTATCTTTTGGGAATGACTCACCCTTACTGGTTACATATTCTGCCTTTGTTATTACAGCTTCCTGACCATCTGTATTATAAGTTTTAATATCTTGTGTTAGATTATCCATAACAAGTATTAACTTTGATGATGGGCTAATTTCAGCATTTCCAGCATTTGATGATCCTGAAACAAATTTGTATACTCTACTGCTTCCATCCCCTTCATATATAGCTTTTAATACTTCTCCATTTGAAAGTTTAATATCCATTGATTTTTCTTGAACAGCTTCTTCTTTTTTAGTATTAGTCGGCTGATTTGTTTCAGCTGTAGTACTTTCCTTCTTTGTTGTATCTTCATTAGTAGAATTCTTATCTGCCTCTTTATTCTTATCTTTAGCAAAAATTGAAGTTATGCTATTTTTTGCATAGGATAAAAACTTAATTGCCTTAGTGTTAAAAACAACACCTACTGACACTAATAATATTATAATTATTGAAAAGATAATTGTATTTCTTCTTCTTTTCATTTTTCTTTCATATTCTCTACTAAAAATACTTGGTTTTCCCAAAGTTATTCCCTCCTAGCTGTTACTACTAACATGTATATTATACCTCATAGATATAGAAATACTAAATGTTTTTGATATTATTAATTTCCTTAATAGCAATATCAAAGCTTTCTAGCTTTGAATTAATCTTAAAATGATAATTGGAAATTTATCATTTCTTATCTATATATATTTTAATCTATCTCTTTTTATTTTTGCAACAACCACCTGAAGAACAACCGCATGAAGCAGATAATCCAAGTTCCTTCATTTCTTCTAAAGATAGATTTACAACATTTTCAGTCATCTCTTCATAATCTGGAGTATCCTTAAGCAGAGATTTTCTATCGATATTTATCATAATTCCTCCTAAAATTTTAGTTTTTTTGAACTTAATACTTTAAATTCATTACCTTTCTTTAAATATTTTACCCTAATTTCATATAAATTCATATTTTTTTATTTAAATTATTGATTTTAATAAAAAAGTTAGTATAATTAAAATTGTAATTATAATTAAACACTTGTTAATGGATATTATACTAACCCTAAAGATACATATCTACAATTGTTTAATAACCCACACCAATCTAATGATTTGCATTAGAATTTATTAAACCCCACACAGTTCATTTATTCCCTTTCTTAAATGAACTTAGCTTTCCTGTGCATTAGTTTGTGCAGGATTTTTTTTCTCATTTAAAGAATTTAATACATTTTAAGGTTTTAAATAATCTTATATTTTTTTATAAATAAACCCCAAAATGCATGTTCATTTTGGGGTTTGTTATTATAAACTCAAATAATTTGCTGGATTAACAGGTACACCATTTATTCTAATTTCAAAATGAAGATGTGGTCCTGAACTAAGTCCAGTACTTCCCACATAGGCTATAACTTGTCCTTGCTTTACTTGTTGTCCTACAGATACTATGTAATTTCTTGTATGTCCATACATGGTTTGTTGACTATTTCCATGATTTATTACTACCATATTTCCATAAATTGAATTTGTCTCTGCCGCTACTACTGTACCGTCTTTTGCAGCTACTATAGGAGTTCCTAATGATGCTCCTAGGTCAACCCCCGTATGATTACTTGGTTTTCCAGTTACAGGATGTATTCTTGGTCCAAATGGACATGTAACAGGCCCTGAAGTAGGTCTTACGAAACCTTGTGAGTTGCTTGACCCCACATTTCCAGTATTGCCTTTATTCAAATTAGCAATTGCATTATCAAGTTGCCTTAGAATATCCTGTTCTCTTGATGATAGATCATTATACATCTTTTGTTTTTGATTCTTTAAATTTTGTAAGGAACTTTTATCTGCTTCTAACTTATTTTTTTCATTTATATACACTTTTTGAGCATCAACAACCTCTTGCTGCTTTGTAAGCACCTGTTGTTTTTGATCATCTAAAACAGATTGTTTTTCCTCTAAGTCAGTTTGCTCTGATGCAAGAGCTTTTTTAGCCTTGTCCACTTCTTCAATGGTATTTTTATCAGTTTCTATTATCTTACTTACTGCCATGAATTTTGAAATAAAGTCCCCAACATTTCGACTTTGAAGTAAAACTACTAATAGTTCACCCTCATAATTACTCTTGTACATATTCCTAAGTCTGCTTGCCAAAAGCTTTTCTTTTTCTTCCTTCTCTTTTGTCTTTTTTTCTATATCTTGTTTCTTAGAATCAATATCATTCTGAACTTTAGTTAAGTTACCTTGAATTGAATTGATTTGTGATTGCAAGTTATCTATTTTACCTTGATACGAGTTTACACTTTGTTCAGTTTGACTCAATTCAGAATTTTTCGCATCAATTTGATCCTTAACATTTTCTAAATCCTGAGATGCTTTATTTTTATCATTTGTTATTGCATCTTTTTGTTGCTGCAATGAATTTACAGTCTCAGCATGTACATAATTTATAGGGATTATAGCTACTCCTAGAATTAAACTAATACTTAATGCTACTATTTTCTTTGCCATTCTTTACCCCCCAAACATTTCACTCTTTATATATTATAACAAAAAGATTTATATTTTTCACATTATTCGATAAATTTTAATTAAATTTAATATTTTATATGATTTTTTGTCTAATTAGGTCTTTTATAAATGTGTTATTTCCTTTATATCAAGGTATATAGCCGTCCAAAATCAATGTTGTTAATCATTTCTTAATATACTTATAATACATTCTTAATGTAATTACCTTATACTATCTGTAGCACCCTAGGTGCAATTTCCATACTTTTTAATTATCACATACATTTTACAGAGGCTCTACTTATATGTAGGCCTCTCTTTTTTCTAAAAAAAAAAAAAAGAAATCCTCTGATATCAAATTCAGAGAATTTCCTATTTACATTTATTTATCTACTAATATAATGTGTATGCAATAATTCGTGTGCCTTTTCACTATTAGGTTTAATCAGATAATTCTTATATACCTTCTTTATCATTGGGTTCTCATGAGATTTTCTTATTTTCTTGTCCAAGTCTTCACTGTATAGAACCTCAGCTCTCTTTCTTAAGATATCTCTATTTCCCCTTATGAAAGGTTGCCCCCCACCATCAATACAACCAAAAGGACACGCCATAACTTCTATCATTGAATACTCATTACTGCCATCTTTTATTGCTTCCATAAGCTTTCTTGCATTTCCCAAACTACTTGCTACTGCTACCTTTAACTCTAAATCCCCTATTTTTACTTTGGCACTCTTTATACCCACGAATCCTCTAACAGCTTTAAATTCTATATTTTCTAAAGTTTCACCTGTCACCCATTCATGTGCAGTTCTTAATGCTGCCTCCATAACTCCACCAGTGTTACCAAAAATAACTCCAGCACCACTTGACTCACCTAATGGATTATCGAAGTCTTCATCTTCAAATTCCTTCAAATCTAATCCAGCACTCTTGATCATACTGCTCAATTCCCTAGTAGTTATAACTATATCTACATCTCTAATTCCATTAACTTCTAGTTCTTCTCTGCTTGCCTCAAACTTTTTAGCTGTGCAAGGCATAACTGATACTACTATCATATTTTTAGGATCAACACCTATTTTCTCAGCTAGATAACTCTTTGCAATGGCTCCGAACATCTGTTGTGGTGATTTGCAACTTGATGGTAAGTTTAAAAAATCTCCATAATTATGCTCTAGGAATTTAATCCACCCAGGACAGCAACTAGTTAAAAGTGGTAAGTTCTTATTTTCCTTTATTCTATTAATTAACTCTGTAGCCTCTTCCATAATAGTTAAATCTGCTGCAAAATCAGTATCATATACTTTTTTAAAGCCTAAAGCTTTAAGTGCTGATACCATTTTACCAGTTACATTTGTTCCAGGTTTAAATCCAAATTGCTCTCCTAATGAGGTTCTAATAGCAGGTGCAGTTTGAACTATTACATACTTATCTTCATCATCTAGAGCATCCCATACTCTGTCTTCATCATTTGCCTCTCTCAATGCTCCGGTTGGACATACAGCTACGCACTGACCACAATTAGTACAATTTGTATCTGCTAACGGTTCTAAGAAGGCAGTAGACATAATTGTATCAAAACCTCTTGAAACAGGACTTAAAACATTCACCGTTTGAATATTGTTACATACACTTACGCATCGTCTGCATAGTATACATTTATCAACGTCTCTTGTTATAGCAACTGAAGAGTAATCCGTTGGAACTCTATTCATTTCCCCTTCATATCTAATATCTCTTATATTTAAATCAGAGGCTATTTTCTGAAGTTCACATTTTAAGTTCTTTTGACACTTTAAGCAGTCTTGAGGGTGATCTGATAATAGTAACTCAACTATAGTTTTTCTTGCATTTGCCACCTTTTGAGTATTAGTTTTAACAGACATATAAGGTGAAACTGGTGTAGAACATGCTGCGGCTAAGTTTTTCCTTCCATCAACCTCTACAACACAAACTCTGCAGGATGAAGTACAACTTACATGTTCTCCATCTTGAAGCCTCAAATGGCAAAGTGTTGGTATTTCAATATTTAATTTTTTTGCAGCTTCTAAAATAGTAGCTCCCGGTTGTACCTCAACAACTTTTCCGTTTATAGTTAATTGAACTAATTCCATATCTCTCATCTCCCTCTAAACCAAATCAATGGCTTTTACTGGACACCCTTCAAAACAAGTTCCACATTTAATACATTTATCTTCATCTATGAAATGTACATCTTTCAATTTTCCTGATATACACTTAACAGGACATAATCTACTGCATTTTGTACATCCTATA
Source organism: Clostridium sp. 'White wine YQ' (assembly GCF_028728205.1). Taxonomy (NCBI): domain Bacteria; kingdom Bacillati; phylum Bacillota; class Clostridia; order Eubacteriales; family Clostridiaceae; genus Clostridium; species Clostridium sp. 'White wine YQ'. Next base: position 372,416 of record NZ_JAQYUU010000001.1, on the reverse strand, counting down.
CATTTATCTGTTATCTTGTATCTAACTAGCTTTTTACATTTTCCTGCAGGACATCTCTTATCATTAACATGAGCATCATACTCATCCATAAAATATGTCATAGTACTCAATACTGGATTTGGTGCAGTTTGCCCAAGGCCACAAAGAGAAGTATCTTTTATTATTTTTGAAAGATCTTTAAGCTTTTTCAAATCATCTTTAGTTCCTTTTCCTTCTACTATTTTATTTAACATCTCTAGAAGTCTTTTATTTCCTACTCTACAAGGGGTACATTTTCCACAGGACTCATCAACAATAAATTCTAGATAGAATTTTGCAATATCAACCATGCAGTTATCTTCATCCATTACTATCATTCCACCAGATCCCATCATAGATCCTATTGCATTTAATGATTCATAATCTATGGGCAGGTTTAATAAAACAGATGGAATACAGCCTCCTGATGGTCCTCCTGTTTGAACTGCTTTAAACTCCTTATTATTCTTTATTCCTCCCCCTATTTCGTAAATAATTTCTTCTAGGGTTATTCCCATTGGAACTTCCACAAGCCCTACATTATTAATTTTCCCAGCTAATGCAAAAACTTTAGTCCCCTTAGATGTATTTGTTCCTATTGAACTAAACCAAGCAGCTCCATTGTTAATAATTGCTGGAACATTAGCAAAGGTTTCAACATTATTAACAGAAGTAGGCTTCTCAAAAAGTCCTTTTTCAGCAGGGAAAGGTGGTTTTGTAGTAGGTTCTCCCCTTGACCCTTCAATTGAATGCATCAATGCAGTTTCTTCTCCACATACAAAAGCTCCTGCTCCATACCTTATATCTATATCAAAACTAAAATCACTACCTAGTATTTTTTCTCCTATTAACCCAAGCTCCTTCGCCTGTTTTATTGCTATCATAAGTCTATGAACTGCTAATGGATATTCAGCTCTAATATAGATAAAACCCTTGCATGCACCAATTGCATAACCTGCTATAGCCATAGCTTCAATTATGTTGTTAGGGTCTCCTTCTAATATTGATCTATCCATGAATGCGCCTGGATCCCCTTCATCTGCATTACAAATTATATATTTTACCTCATCCTTAGATGCCCTTGCAAAACTCCACTTCTTTCCTGTAGGGAATCCTCCACCACCTCTTCCCCTTAGACCGGAATCAGTGATTTCCTTAATTACATCCTCAGGAGTCATCTCTGTGAGTACTTTTCCTAGTGCTAAATAGCCTTTTGCAGCTATATATTCATTGATATTTTCTGGATTTATTACTCCACAATTTCTTAGTGCTATTCTTTTTTGCTTTTTATAAAAACTCATTTCATCTTGTCTTTTAACTTTTTGTTTTAAAGTTGGCTCTTCATATAATAATCTTTCTACAACATTACCATTTATGATATGTTCTCTGACTAATTCTGCTGCATCCTCTGGTGTTACATGAACGTAAAATGTATTGTCTGGCATAAACTTAACTATAGGTCCTTTTTCACAAAATCCAAAGCACCCTGTCATTTCTACATTTACCTTATTAGAAAGATTGTTTTTTTCAACCTCTTCCTTAATATTTTTAATTATTTCATCTGCCCTTGCAGATTTGCAACCAGTTCCTCCACATACTAATATATCAATTTCATGTTCACTTTTGTGCTTTTCAATACTGTTTTCATCGGAGGTTCTTAAACTTAAAAGCTTTTTACAGTCTTCATGGAATAGCTTTAATTCCGTATATGATTTTATCTTATCCATCATATATCCTCCACCTATTCAACATATTCTTGAATTAATCTATCAACGTCTTTTCTATTAAAATGTCCATATACTTTTCCATTTACCGAAACTACTGGAGCTAAACCACAGGCACCTACACACCTTAGTGTATCTATGGTAAATTTACCATCAGCTGTAGTTTCACCTTCATGAATTCCTAACTTCTTTTCAAATTCCTCTAATACCTCTCCAGCTCCTCTTACAAAGCATGCAGTTCCAGTACAAACATTTATTACATATTTACCCTTTGCAGTTGTTGAGAAGAATGAATAAAAAGTAACAACTCCATATACCTTTGAATATGGTAAGTTTAATTTTTCTGCTACAAACATCTGCACTTCTTTTGGTAAATACCCAAAGATTTCTTGAGCCTTGTGTAAGATAGCGATTAATTGTGATTTGCTAGAACCTTGAGATTTAATAAATTCGTCAAGTTCATTATATTTTTTTTCTGATAATTCATTTGAACAGCACATATACTCACTCCTTCCATAACTATATATTTGACATCTACCAGATAATTCCTGCTAATTTTTTCACAATTATTTGAATTTTCAAACTTTTTCACTTTACAGTTTATTTTAAGCCTTCTCCATATAGAATAAACTTTTAAAAAAAGAAAAAAAAAGAAAAGGTATTTTTATAATTACCTTTTCTTTCAAAATATATATATATTATAAAGTATCTTGTCCTTCTTCCCAATTAATTGGGCAAAGTCCATTAGTTTTAAGTGCTTTTAGTACTCTAATAGCTTCCTTAGTATTTCTTCCTACGTTCTTGTTATGATAAAGTGCATATTGTACAATTCCTTCAGGATCTATTATAAATAAGCCTCTTAAAGCTACTCCTTCTTCTTCAATAAGTACGCCTAAATCTCTAGATAGGCTCTTAGTGATATCAGATGCTATTGGGAAATTAATCTTTCCAAGACTACTTTCTATCCACGCTTTATGTGAATGAACACTGTCAACGCTAACTCCTAATATTTCTGCATCTTCTGACTTAAATTCTTCTATAGCTTGTGAGAATCCAGTAATCTCTGTAGGACATACAAAAGTAAAATCTAATGGATAGAAAAATAATACTAACCACTTTCCTTTATAATCCTCTTTACTTACACTAATAAAGTCGCTTCCATCGCCTTTAACTGCTTCAAGCTTAAAATCAGGTAACTCTCTGCCTACTAATCTTTCCATAATAATACCTCCTAAAACTGTAAAATTGTCTACCACAATTAAAACACATATTATTAGTTTTGTTAAACAGCAAAATTCCTGATTATAGCAATATACCTTCCTGTAGATACCGTATACTCCATAATAATACTTATTAATAATTATTATTAATTAATATCATATATTACTTATACTCTTTATTATCCACTTATTATCTTTATACTCACATGTAGTCAAGAATGTCTTTTCTTTCTTTTCTTTATTTATTGATATTCCAATAAAATCTTTTCCTGTACTGTATTCTATTTTAACTTTTACATTTCCAGAGTAGATTTTACCATCAAAGTTAAAGGAATCCTTCTCTATTTCACAATCAATGTTATCCATGCTATATATATTTTTTAATAAAAAGTATTTCTTCGTTAAATCTGAATATAATAAAAACTTCTGATCCTCTGAAACATTTTCTATAAGGCTGCTGTCTTCTTTATTTAATGCATTAATAACACTTTCATAAAAACTAGTTACGCTCTTAGTTATATCTTGTTCTGCCTTATCATTTATCACCTGAATTTTTGGTGTTATTTCAGGAAATTTTCCAACTTCAATTTCTTCACTTTGAATCTCTCCCCAAGGGAATGTATACTTAAAATACAATTTATTCTTCTCATCAATTGGGAAAAAACTATAATTTTTAATATCCTTAACTGTTTTATTAATATCTTTATTATTAATATATACTTCTCCTTCTTGATATGGGGAATTTATTATTGTTATTGCATTTCCTTGAAGTTCAAAATCTACTGATTCATCCTTAAATAGCGATATTTCTTTACTGCTCTTAGCCTTTCCATAATCATCTCCTGCTGTTGCACTAATCTTATATATTCCTGGGAGCTTATCTTTAATGATTAATGGCTCATCACTTTTCGTATTGCCAGCTTCTTTGCTATCTATATCAATTTCTGAAGGGTAGTTTGTTCTTATTTTAACTTGAAATCCTGCTGACTCCAAATAATATCCTTCAAAAATTAATTTTTTCTTACTCTTCAATGTAATTCCTAAGGCTTTTCCATTATCTTTAATATTCTTAATAAATGTTTCCCCATTCTTTTCTCTTGATAAATAATCTAACAGTGGCTTTACTTCCTCACTAGTAACCTTCTTACCATTTACCGTTATTAATGAGGAAAATTGTTTTGCATCATTGCTCGCAATAGATTTTTGCAAGGAACTCAGAAAGTACTTTTCTGTACTTCTGCTATACTGAGCTACATAAATAAGTGCTATTAAAATTACAGCTACAACTGGAACAATCACCTTATAATATTTTCTAAAAACTACTATACCTATGTCTTTTACATGTTGTATATAATTTTTAAAGTTTATTAAATACTTCCTCATTAAACTCTCCCTAACTTACTCTAAAATATCTATCATCCATTTTTCACACGCAACACATTTATATATTCTTATTACAAATAACTCTAAATTTTCAGGCTCAGAATCCAATTCTTCTGTTAATAAGAATTCATCTTCTTCATTAATGAATCCTTTTATTTCAGCAAAATAATTCTCTTTTGTTTGGAAACAACAGTCATTATCATCTACACAACTTATTTTTTCTAAACTTAGTGCCTCTTGGAATTCCTGTATTATTGGTATTATATCCATATATTCTGAATAATCATCCTGAAATTCCTCTTTATAAAATTTTACTCCATCAATTTCAAATAACAACATTTCTACACTGCCTTTCTTTCCTAATTTATTATCTATAATACCACAAATTTCATCAATCTTTATATATTCTTAAGTTTTTTTTAACTAACCTTTAAGGTTTTTGTAACCTTTTTATAAGGTATGCAATGTATAATATGTATATAAGATTTAATTTTCCCTATAATTTAATGGAGTTCTGAGTCCCCTCTCAGAACTCAAAAAAGCTCCCAAAAGGAGCTTTTTTTATTGTATAAAAATATATAATTAGTGTGATATAATCTAATTATTAAGAATTAAGGAGGAAAATAATGATTTTTGATAACCATATGCACACTATTTTCTCTAGCGACTCTAAAATGAAAATTGAAGAAGTTATAGAAGAAAGTAAAAATAAAAATCTAGCTGTTACTCTTACTGAACATATTGATTTAGATTTTCCTGATCCTGCACTATTTAGGTGCGATGTACCTAAGTATCTTAAAACCTATGAGCCTTATAAATCAGAAACTCTTAAACTAGGGATTGAGATAGGACTTAATTCTTCATTTGTTAGTGATTATAACAACATAATAAATTCAAATCCCTTTGATTATGTTATCGGTTCTGTCCACATGGTAAATGGTAAAGACATTTATGTAGATTTTTATGCTCCTGAAAAAAGTAAAGATGAGCTTTATATAGAATATTTAGTCGCTATGGAGAAACTTGTTGACTCTTTTGATTGCTTTGATGCACTTGGGCACATAGATTATGCGTGCCGTTATGCCCCTTATGAAGATAAAGAAATCCATATAGAGTTATATGGTGAATATATTGATAATGTTATTAAAAAGCTCTTATCAAAAGATAAGTTATTAGAACTAAATACAAGAATGTTAAATGAAAAAGAAAGATATAATTCTTTATATAAAATTTTCAAAAGATATAAAGATTTAGGTGGTAAGTATGTAACCTTAGGTTCAGATGCTCACGGAAAGGCAGCAATTGGTGTTAATTTCAAAGAAGCTAATGAGCTAATTACATCTATTGGACTTAAGGCTGTTCACTTTAGTGACCGCAAATTAGAATATTAATTAAAAGACATCCTTAAAAGATATAAAATCATTTTAGGATGTCTTTTTTACATTATGTTACTTTATTTCATTTACTATTTTTACAACTTCTTTTGCAATATAATCAGCATCTTCTAATTTTAATGTTGTATATACTGGAAGTGTTATTTCATTTTCATACTGAGCATATGCATTTGGATAATCCTTAATATCTAATCCTAAATTCTTATAAAGTGTAAGCATTGGAAGTGGTTTATAGTGTACATTTGTTCCAATACCTAATTCAGCTAATCTTTGAATTAATAGATTTCTCTTAGTTTCATTAAAGCCTTTAATTCTTAGGGTGTATAAATGATATGAAGATTCTGTCCCCTCATCATTTTTACTTGGAGGTATGATAGCCCATTCATTATCTTTTAGTATATTAGTGTAGATATTAAATATTTCTGCTCTTTTTCTTAGCATATCTTCATATCTAGTAAGTTGAACAAGTCCAATAGCTGCACTCATGTCTGTCATGTTACATTTAAATCCATCAGTTACGATATCATATTCCCATCCACCTAGCTTTGTTTTAGATAACGCATCTTTTGTCTGTCCATGAAGCGATGTTGTCTTAAATTCCTTAAATAAATCTTCTTTTCCATAAAAATTATTATTATTAAAAGTTAGAGCTCCGCCCTCTGCTGTAGTTAAATTCTTAACTGCGTGGAAAGAAAAGCTATGGAAATCACATTGTCCTCCAACTCTCTCGCCTTTATATTTTGCTCCAAAAGAATGGGCTGAATCACATAAAATTATTATATCTCCCCTCTTTTTAGCTTTTAATATTTCTTTTATTGCGTCATAATCGCAAGGAAAACCGCCTAAATCCACTGGCATTATTACCTTAGTTTTAGGTGTTATTGCCGCTTCTAATTTATTTAAATCCATAAAAAATGAATCTTTTTCAACATCAACTAAAGTTGGAGTAATTCCTCTATGAACTGCAACACTTGAAGTCGCTGTATATGTATATGGTGTTGAGATAATTTCATCTCCTGATTTTATATCAAGTGTTTTTAAAACTAATTCCATTGCTGCAGTAGCTGAATTTAGTGCAACAGCTTTATTTACTGATAAATATTTTTGTATTTCTTCTTCAAACTTCACAAGTTTTGGGCCTGATGTAATCCAACCTGATCTTAAAACTTCTGCAACAGCCTCAATTTCTGCTTCTGTTATATCAGGTGGTGAAAATGGTATACTTTTTCTGCTATCCATCTTATTATTCTCCTTTAATTCTAGATCTCAATTTAATTTACTAAACAAATCCATTTTATATCAATACGATAAATTTGTCATTCATGTATTTAATTAAAATAGGTTAAATACCACTATTTTAGTTAATATCATTAAGTTTTATTGGATTTTAATACTCATTATGTTATATTCTAATAGATTACATTCTTGGTAATACTTTTTCTTAGTAAAATTAAGAATTATTTTAATGCTATTCTATTTTTATTATGTTAAAATGTTTTTAGTTTGTATTTTGATTGTAATCATTTTCTAATACTATGCTTTGGAGGGGAAATTTTTGATAAACAAAAGCTTTAATTATAAATCCATTATTCAATTCATTACTTATGCTTTAGTTGGAGCATCCAATGTAATAATAGATTTGATTGTACTTAATATACTATGGTTTGCTTCCGGAATGTATATAGGTAGAATTAATTATCTTTTTAAGTTAATTTCCTTTGCAGTTTATTCTACTACAGGATATTTACTTAATAGAAAATATACATTTAAAACAAAGGCATCAATAAAATCTTACTTTAGTTATATTTCCCTTTTAGCTGTATTAAGTTTAATGGATGCCATTATTTTAGTTAAATTAACAAGATTAAACCCTTTCCACTTACATAGAGGACTAAATGCAAACTTATCAGCTTTTACTGCTGCCATGGCAACAGGACTGATTGGTTTTATAATTAATAAATTTATAATATTTAGAAAGAAGTCACACAATGAACATCCAAATGAAATAGGTGAACTTCACTAAGATTTTACATATTTAAAAAATCCCTCCATATTTTATTATAGGAGGGATTTTCTAATTTTTTTATAAATCTTGTACTTCTTTTCTTTCACCTTTAAAATTGCTTATCTTCTCACTTCTTTTTTTCAATTCTTCTTCTACTGATTCTAGTGGTATATTTAGTTCTGCCATTAGAACTAATAAATGATAGGTTAGATCACATATTTCAGCCACTTGATCTTCTCTGCTATCTCCTTTTGAGGCTATAATCACCTCTGTACTTTCCTCACCTATTTTCTTTAATATTTTATCTATTCCTTTTGAAAATAGATATTTGGTATATGATCCTTCTTCGCCATCTTCTTTTCTAGATAAAATAAGTTTATATAAGCTTTCTAATTCACTTTTCATATTTTTCCCCCGTATATATTATTGAAAAAGCAACTATTTTTTCCAGTATGACATGCAGGCCCATTTGGCTCAACCAGCACTAAGATTGTATCTCCATCACAATCATAATACATTTCTTTTACAAATTGTAAATTACCTGAAGTTGCTCCTTTATTCCAATATTCATTTCTACTTCTTGAATAAAACCAAGTGGTTCCACTTTCTAAAGTCTTATTAAGGCTTTCTTTATTCATATATGCTAGCATTAACACTTCTTTTGTTTTATAGTCTTGAACTATTGCTGGTACAAGAGAATTACCTTTGTCAAAATCAATTTTATCTATATCAAACATAATATCTCCTTTATTTTCTCATAGGAATTTTTCGTTCTCTTAAATAATCTTTAACTTCATTTATTCTAAGTTTTCCATAATGAAATAGAGAAGCCGCTAGTGCAGCATCAGCCTTTCCACTATTAAAGGCTTCATAAAAATGTTCCAGGCTCCCACAGCCCCCAGAGGCTATAACAGGAACATTAACTATTTCATCAACCTTTGCAAGAAGGTTATTATCAAAACCTTCCTTTGTTCCATCTCTATCCATAGATGTTAATAGTATTTCTCCTGCCCCAAGCCTTACCCCTTCTTCAATCCAACTAAGAACGTCTAAGCCAGTATCTATTCTTCCTCCATTTACAAATACATTCCACCCAGTATTGTCAGCTCTTCTCTTTGCATCTACTGCAAGAACTATACACTGTGATCCAAAGTAATAGGATCCTTCTTTTATTAGTTCCTTATTTCTCACTGCAGCAGAGTTAAGAGATATCTTATCAGCCCCAGCCCTTAATATCCTTCTAATGTCATCTACAGAAGTTAATCCTCCTCCTACAGTAAAGGGAATAAATACTTTTTCAGCAGTTCTTCTAACCACATCCTCCATTATTCCTCTTCCTTCATGAGTTGCCTTAATATCTAAAAACACCAACTCATCAGCACCTTCATTACTGTAGTATTCAGCCAGTTCTACTGGATCTCCAACATTTATAAGTCCTTTAAAATTAATTCCCTTGACTACCCTTCCCTTATCTACATCTAGACAGGGAATTATTCTTTTAGTATGCATAATATCCCTCCTAGGTTATTTAACTAAATCCAATGCTGCTTTTAATGAAAGTTCTCCTGAATAAATAGCCTTTCCAGTTATCGCCCCATATATATCTAGATCCTTTAGTTTTTCAATATCCTCTATATTTTTAACTCCACCAGAAGCTGTAATTTTTATATTTACTTCCTCTTTTAGCTTCTTTAACATTTCAAGATTAACTCCTTGAAGTGTTCCGTCTCTGCTTATATCAGTAACAATGATATTATCTACACCGTAGTCTGCCATAGTCTTGCTGAAATCAATATAGTCTAAATTGCTTTCTTTAAGCCATCCATTTCCACATACTTTTCCATCTCTTGCATCAATTCCCACTATAACAGCATCTCCATATTTATCTAATGCTCTTAATAATAATTCTTTATTTTCAATTGCTGCTGTTCCTAGAATAACCTTATCTACCCCCTTTGTTAGGAGCTTATCTATTCTATCAAGGTTTCTTATTCCTCCACCTACTTCAATAGACATATCTAATGTTTTGGCAAGCTTTAGAATAATTTCCTCATTTATTCCTGTCCCTTCCTTTGCTCCGTCTAAATCAACTAAATGAAGATTAGTTGCTCCTAAGCTTTGAAATTCTTTAGCTTGATCGAAAATATCCTTTGCTACGATTTCTTCTTTAGAATAATCTCCTTGATATAATCTAACAGCTTTTCCACCTCTAATGTCTATTGCTGGTAATATTATCATTAAATCAACTCCCTAAAGTTTTTTAATATCTTAAGTCCTACTTCCCCGCTTTTTTCTGGATGAAATTGTGCTCCGTACACCTTATCTTTATTAACTATAGCTGGTATCTTATTTTCTCCATAATTACTGTAGGCAATAAGATTTTCATCTTTTAAATTTTCTCCTTGAAATGAATGGACAAAATATACATAACTCTCAACTTCTAGCCCTTTCATTATTTCATCTTTCCTATTTATTTCTAAAGAGTTCCACCCAATATGAGGTATCTTAATATTGCCCTCTTTAAGTTTTTTGACCTCTCCTTGTATTATATCTAACCCTTCACACTCTTCCCCTTCATATCCTTTTGAGAATAGCAATTGCATACCTAAGCATATTCCAAGCATAGGTTTATCCTTGTCCACTTCTTCCAGTATTATTTGGTCTAAATTATATTCTTTTAGATTTTTCATAGCATCAGGAAATGCACCTACTCCAGGTAATAATATTCCTTTTGACGCCTTAATTTCTTTATAATCTCTTGTGACTTTACTTTCTATTCCAAGAAACTTAAAAGCATTATATACACTTTTAAGATTACCCATACCATAATCAATGATGCTTATCATTTTGACCCTCCTTAAAGAGCTCCTTTACTAGAAGGAATTCGGTTTATATTATTTTCATCTATTGTAACAGCTTCTTTTAAAGCTCTTCCTAAAGCCTTAAATAAACCTTCAATTTTATGATGATCATTCTCCCCATATAAAACTCTTCCATGAAGAGTTATCTCTGCATTCATAGCTAAAGCTCTAAAGAACTCCTTTACCATTTCAGTTGAAAAGTTTCCTATACTCTCTCTTGAAAAGTCTCCCTCAAAGTGCAGAAATCCTCTTCCAGATATATCAAGAGAAACTGTAGATAATGCCTCATCCATAGGTAAAAAGAAGGTTCCATATCTTCTTATTCCTTTTTTATCTCCTAAGGCTTCTTTTATTGCTGTTCCTAGCAGAATACCTGTATCTTCAACTAAATGATGATCATCAATATATAAATCACCTTTTGCTTTAATATTCAAATCAAAATCCCCGTGAAATGATAATAATGTTAGCATGTGGTCAAAAAATCCAACTCCTGTTGATATTTCTGAATTACCATTTCCATCAATATTAAGTTCCAGTTCAATTTGAGTTTCTTTTGTATCTCTTTTACCTTTATAAACTCTTAATGTCATATCCATCATCTCCTTCATAGACTAAAATCTTTCTTAAAGTATCCATTAGTCTCTTATTCTCTTGAGGTGATCCAATTGTTATTCTGAAACTATCATCTTCAAAGGTTCTAATTAAAATATTTTTATTTTTAAGCCCATTTACAAGAGCATCCTTATGAGATGTTTTTCCATATATAAAATTTGATTTAGATGGATAAAAACATATATCTAAAGAACTTTCAATCTCTAACTCTTTAAGTTCTTCTAATAACTTTTCTCTTTCTGAAATTATTATATTTGTATTTTCTTTTAATAGATTTATATATCCTAATGCAATAGTTCCTAATGTCTGTGAAAGAGTGTTTACATTATAAGGAACCTTATATGATAGAAGTTCATTTATCTTTTCTTCATTGGAGATTAGGAAGCCAACTCTAATAGCTGCTAATCCCCATGCCTTAGATAATGTCCTAGTCACTATTAGATTTTTGTATTTATTGATATACTTAATCATTGATTCACCGTAAAATTCATAGTAAGCTTCATCAACAACTATTGGAATATCACTAAAGCTTTCGCATATCTTAACTATATCTTTCTCTGCTATTACTGTTCCTGTTGGATTATTAGGATTTGAGAATATTATCAAACTTACCTCTTCTCGTTTGCCTGTTTCTATAAGATTCTTTACATTAATTTTCCCTTGATCTTCAATTTTAACCTTAACTATTTCTCCACCTTGAACTGAAGTATAGAAATCAAACATAGAAAAGTCTGGATCCAAGGTTAGTAGTTTCTTCCCCTGTGATATTGCTGAGCTTATAATAAGGTTTATCATCTCATCAGAACCATTTCCAACAATAATATTTTTTTCTTTAACTCCAGCATATTTAGCATATGCTTTTCTTATACCTAAGGCCTCATCCTCTGGATATCTATTAAACTGAGTAGATGCTAATATTGATGTCATAGAAAATATTGCATCCTTGTATAGATTATTAGATATCTCATTGGCATTAAGTCTAATCTCCTTTGATGTATCCATTGATGTATATGCGTGTATTTTTTTCATCTTAATCTAACCTCACTTTTATAGAATTTCCGTGGGCGGTTAACCCTTCCTTATCCGCTAACGTTATAATGTCTTTTGATGCCTTTATTAGTTCTTCTCTTGTGTAATATATAAACGAAGATTTTTTAATAAAACTATCAGTGGATAATGCTGAGAAGAACCTTGCTGTTCCCGATGTTGGTAGTACATGATTAGGACCACCAAAATAATCTCCAACAGGCTCTGGTGTATAGTATCCTAAAAATACACTTCCTGCGTTTTTAACTTTCCCTAATAACTCCATTGGATTTTCAATCATGAGTTCTAAATGTTCGGGTGATATTATATTAGAAAGCTTAACGCATTCCTCAATACTCTCACATAGTATCCCTATTCCAAACTTCTCCATAGATTTTTTTATGATATCTTTTCTCTCTAAATTCTGAGTTTGCTTCTCCATTTCTTGACACACTTCATTTAATAACTTTTCAGAAGTAGTTAGCAAAATTGATGAAGCTAAGACATCATGCTCTCCTTGAGATAACATATCTGCAGCAACATATTCTTTTTTAGCTTTTTCATCTGCTATAACCAATATTTCAGACGGTCCTGCTATCATATCTATATCTACAGTACCAAATACTAATTTCTTAGCGGTAGCTACGTATATATTCCCGGGCCCAACTATTTTATCAACAGCTTTTATACTTTCAGTTCCAAAAGCTAAGGCTCCAATTCCTTGAGCTCCTCCAACTTTATAAATTTCATCCACCCCAGCAATTTTAGCAGCTGCAAGAATATACGGGTTTACCTTTCCATCCTTCATTGGTGGAGTGATCATTGCAACTGATGAAACTCCTGCCACCTTAGCTGGAATAACATTCATTAATACTGAAGACGGATATGCAGCAGTTCCCCCAGGAACATAAACTCCTACTCTTTCAAGTGGAATTACTCTTTGCCCCATGAAAACTCCACTATCATTAGTCTGTATCCAAGAATTTAATTTTTGCTTTTCATGAAATACTTTTATATTTTCTTTAGCTTTTTCTAACGCCTCAATGAATTCTTTTTCAACTTTCAAAAAAGCTTCTTCTGATTCGTCTTTTGAAACTAAAATAGATTCTAATTGAACTCCATCATATAAATTAGTAAAATAGCTTAGTGCCTTATCGCCTTCTGCTTTAACCTTGTTTAGTATTTCATTTACTGATTTTAATACTTCTTCACTTTCCTTAACTTCCCTATTCTTAAGTTCTTCTAAAACTTTATTTCTATTTTCTTCGTTGTATTTTAATATTCTTAACATTATAGCCCCCTATATTACATTACTTATTTTTGAAAGAAATTCTCTAATCTCCTTCTCTTTTAACTTAAAGGCAGTATTATTAACAATAACCCTGGCACTTATATCACAGATTTCATCACGGACAACCAATCCATTCTCCTTTAAAGTTGTTCCCGTTTCCATAATATCTACTATCCCATCACATAACCCTAGAAGTGGTGCTAGTTCAACAGAACCTTCAATCTTTATTATTTCTACATCCATTCCCTTGTCATAAAAATATTCCTTTGCTACATTGGGATATTTAGTTCCTATTTTAATGTGCCCGTAATCTTTAAATAATCTTGAATCTGGAAGAGATGCAACTATGAATTTACACTGTCCTATCTTCAAATCTAAAACTTCGTAATAGTTCAAGTTACTTTCAATAAGCGTATCCTTCCCAACAATACCAACATCTGCTACCCCGTGCTCAACATAGGTGATTGCATCAACGCTCTTAACTAAAAAATAGTTATAATCCATTTTCTCATCCTTGAAAATGAGTTTTCTTCCCTTATCTTTTAACGAAGATACATCAAACCCAGCTTTTTCAAAGATCTTGACACTTTCTTTTTCTAAACGCCCTTTTGTTAGTGCAATATTTACTGTCATATCCTTCCCCCCCAATTGAATCATAATAATTTAGAAAGATTAGATTAATATTGTATTTTCATCACTCTCTATTTCTGCATTCGTATCTTTTTTTTCTATTAAATTAACCTTATAGCCCTTACTTGTTAATTCATTCCCTTTTGCTAATGCCTCAATAAAATCTTTTTTAGAATATATTATCTTAGTAATCTTTTCTTTTTTACTACTTTTATATACCTCAATTAATGAATCAATATTTATAGCAAAACCAATTGCCCCGTTATCTATTCCAAAAGAATTTATAAGTTTGTCATAACGTCCACCTTGGAGTACATAATTTCCAACTCCTTGCACATATCCTCTAATTATTACCCCAGTATAATAATTTATTTTAGGTATAATCCCTAAATCTAAAGATACATATTCCTGTAACTCTAGTTTTTTAATCCCCTCTGCCAAAGCTTTTAAATATAGTATTGGTTCCTTTATTTTTTCATATATTTCAAGTTCACTTATTGAATCTAAAACTTCAACATTTCCAAAAAGCCATGGTAACTTTTCTAAGAAACTTTTGATTTCTTTTGATATATTAAGCTTATTTAAAAGTCCTTGTAATTCTCCAAGCCTCTTTTTTTCTATTAGAAATGATATTTTTTCTTTAACCTCATCCTCAAGATTTAACTCTTCAAAAATTCCTGAGATTATCCCCATGTGACCTAACTCGATTTTAAATTCCTTTAAGTCTAAAGCTTTAAGAAGATTAATTGATAGATATATTATCTCTAAATCTCCTTCTAAAGTTTCTCTCCCAATTAATTCAGCTCCACAATGAGTGATTTCATTTGGTTTTCCTCCAAATGCCTCATTTACTCTGTATACATTTGATGTATATCTAACTCTAATTGGTCTTTTATAATCTTTTAACTTTGTACTTACTACTCTTGCCATTGGAATTGTCATATCAGGTCTTAAAACAAGAATCTTTCCTTTGTTATCAAAAAACTTATACATTTCTTCTTGTTTAAAAGCTTCAGGATGAGAATTAAAAGTATCATAATATTCTAAGGTAGGTGTAATTATCTGTTCATATCCCCAATTTTCTAAATTTTCTTCTAAAGATTTTCGTATTTCTTCCTTCTTGTAACAATCTTCAGAGATTATATCTCTTGCCCCTTCAGGAAGAAAATTATTAATAGCCCCCATTTTATCCCTCCGTCATTCACTTTATCACTTTATTCTGATAAATTACTAAAGTATATCCTTAATTATACACATTTATACGCAATTGTCAACTTAATATATATTCCCACTATTTATTTAAAATATGCTAGTAATTATATTTGTTTAATAAAAAAAAGATACCCCCTTTAGGATATCTTTAATAATTTTAAAATGTATAAACTTCCATATTTTCTATTGCATCTTTAACTAATGCCTCACAATCTAAACTAGATTCTGATTTTTTTATTTCTTCAAGTACTGGTTTTGTCTTTGGATGTTTTGGAACAAAAATAGTACAACAATCTTCATAAGGTCTTATTGATATATCATAAGTTTCAATATCTCTTGATATATCCATTATATCTTCTTTATCCATTGAAATTAATGGTCTGAATACCGGTCTATCTGCTACATCATTAGATACAATTAAGCCTTCCATTGTTTGAGAAGCAACTTGACCTATACTTTCTCCAGTTGTTACTGATTGAATTCCCTTTTCCTCTGCTAATGTACATGCCACTCTCATCATAAATCTTCTCATTATGATAGTAAGCTCATCTTCACGACACTTTTCAATTATTGACATCTGAATATCTGTAAATGGAACTACATATAGATTAACTTTTTCTGTATATGTTGCTAAGACTTTTGCTAAATCCTTAACTTTATCCTTAGCTCTTTCTGATGTATAAGGATGAGAATGATAATATACGCAGTGTAATTCAACACCTCTTCTTGCCATCATATACCCAGCAACTGGTGAATCTATTCCACCTGAAAGCATAAGCATAGTGCTTCCATTAACACCATATGGCATACCACCTTCACCTTTTACAACATCTCCTAGTGTCCATATATAAGCTTTCTTTCTTATTTCAACTTTTACCATACATTCAGGATTTTTCATTTTTACTGAAAGTTCGCCTTCATAATTAATTAGAACATGTGCTCCTACTTCTCTAGATACTTCAACTGACTCCATGTTAAAATCTTTATTTGCTCTATTAGTCTCTATTTTAAAAGTTTTTGCTCCTGATGCTTTTACTTTTTCGAAAGCTAATTCTTTTATTTTATCAAAATCACTTTCTATTTCAGTAACAAAGCATATTTCTTTAACTCCAAAAACTTTCTTTACTCTTCTAGCTACTTCATCTAAATTTTCTGAAGCTATAAACCATCTGCTCATATCTTCTACAAATTCAAATTCAATCCCATGTAACTTTCTTGCAATATTCTTTTTTAATTTTCTTTCAAATTTATTTCTATTTAAACCTTTTAGAAATATCTCTGATGCATATTTTATTAATATCAATTTTCTCATTTTCTTACTCTCCTTAAAAATGTAAGTGCTTTTTTAAGCTCTTCTACTGTATAATCTATTTCCTCTTTTGTACTAAATCTTGAAAAAGAAAATCTAATTGCTCCTTCACTTTCCTTTTCATTTAATCCAATAGCCTTTAGTACATATTTGCCTTTACCACCTCTAGAAGAACAAGCTGATCCTGTAGAAACAAAAATATCCTTCTCCTCAAGCAAATGCAATAGCACTTCTGCTTTAATTCCAGGAAATGAAACATTTAAAATATATGGACTTATATATTCTTCTTCCTTAGAATTTATTATTTTATTATCTAAATCATCTATCAAACTAATGAAATACCTTTTAAGTTCTTTTACCTTATCAAAGCTTTCTTTTATTGACTTATGAGCTATTACCGCTGCTTCAGTCATTCCCATAACAGATGGAACATTTTCAGTACCACTTCTAAATCCACTTTCCTGTCCACCACCTGAAATTAGTGCTTTAGGGTTAAGTCCTTTTCTAATAAAGCAAAAACCAACACCTTTAGGACCATGAATTTTATGTCCGCTTGCTGTTAAAAAGTCTATTTTATATTTATTTACGTCTATCTCAATTTTTCCATAACTCTGAACAGCATCAACATGAAATCTTGCTCTACTAGATAATTCTTTTATAGTTTTCCCTATTTCTAATAAATTTTGTATTGTACCTACTTCATTATTAACATGCATAATTGATACTAATACAGTTTCCTTTTTTATGCTATTTTTAAGTTCCTCTATATCAATTCTTCCTTCTGAATCTAATGCTAATTCAGTAACTTCAGCACCCATATCCTTTAATTCTTTAAGAGTATTAAGTACAGAAGGATGTTCAAATTTTGTTGTTATAATATGACTTCCTTTTTTGCCAAAAGATTTAAGTATAAAATTATTTCCCTCGCTTCCACCTGAGGTAAAATAAATCTCGCTTGCAATTGCATTTATAGTACCTGCTATTGCTTCTCTGCAACTTAATAACTTTCTATCTGCTTCTAACCCAAGTCTATGTAAAGAAGATGGATTTCCAAAGTATTCTCGCATACCAAAATTAACTGCTTCAATTACTTCATCTATTGGTTTTGTTGTAGCAGCATTATCAAAATATACAATCATTTCTGTATCCTTTCTCAATTCTGTTTCCTTTATTTAAAGAACTTTAAATTGCTTATAATATTCTTGTTATAGGGTTTTTTATAGGAAACTTAAAGATCTATAAAAAACCCCTAACTTTAAGATTAATTAAAAACTTATTATCTGTCAAAGGAAAGTTTATAAAAAAATAAAAAACTATTAAATTTACATTATAAAGTGGAAATTTTTAGTTAACTTTTCTCTACTTTTCTTGATTATTATGGTTTTATTACAATATAATAGAAACACTATGTTGTACTATATAAAGGGGGAAATCATATATGTCATATTTATTTTTAATATCAGGTTTTTTATTAGCATTATTATTAGTATTTTCTAAAAGTATTTTTTATAGGAATTATGGTAAAATCAACTTAAAAATAAAGAATTCATTAGATAAGATGTTAAAGATTATCTATTTTGCGCCTATTTTAGTTTTATGTATAATTCTTATTTTAACTTTTACATACTTTAAATCAAAAGGTTATATTAGGCTATCACATGCTTGGATTGTAGTAAACTTTTGGATATATAGTGTTATTTTCTATTACATAACAATTGAAATAGCAAAAATTCGAAATTTTGTTATACTACTGCCTGCTATTGGCATGGTATCTTCC
Organism: Clostridium sp. 'White wine YQ'; assembly: GCF_028728205.1. Lineage (NCBI taxonomy): Bacteria > Bacillati > Bacillota > Clostridia > Eubacteriales > Clostridiaceae > Clostridium > Clostridium sp. 'White wine YQ'. The sequence continues at coordinate 353,954 of NZ_JAQYUU010000001.1, read as the reverse complement.
GCACTGATTGCCATATACTTGACACCATTGCTACATTATGAAAATACATTTAATAATCATAACTTAATAATTCCAAACTTATTGGGAGTGTTTATGCTAATTGTTTCATATTATACAAACTACACTCTTTTGAAAAAAGATATTTAGAGTAGTTCATAATATCATATAAGCTTTAGACTTTTGACTTATCTTTGATTGATAAGTCACTTTTTTTGCTACTAACTTTCTTGTTTCTGCAAAATAAAAAAAGGAAAAAGATTATTATCCGTAAAAATAATAAAGCATTTTCCTATTAAGCTTATTCTATTTCTTCCAGTTTACTAAAGAAGTGACTCTTAAATCTTATTCCTACACCAATTATAAGAACAAATACTACTGACAACATTATTATAATAAACTTTTTACCACCTGCTATATTCGCTCCATAATAACTTGATAAGAATAATGCAGGTAATCTTCCTAATGTCGAGTATATAATAAAACTTCTAAAATCTATTTTTGATAACCCAGCTAGAAATGCTAAACTATCTTTTGGAAACCCTGGAATTAAATATACTAAAAAAACAATTAAATTAATTCTCTTGGAATTAAATATTTTTTTGAAAGACTTCTTTACTTTTTTGGGTAAAACCTTTTCAACGAAATTATGCCCAAATCTTCTAGTTGCAAAGAATAGTATTGATGATCCAATGCTAATTCCAATGATTGAATATAGGGTTCCAATCCAAGTTCCAAATGCATATCCTCCTGCAGCTTGAATAAATTCACCTGGAATAAAGAATATAACTACTTGTAGAACTTGTAATAAAATGAATGTTATCCCCGCCAAAGGACCAAAGGATTTAATATAGTTACTTACTTCATCAGTATTCTTAAGTAACTGCATGAAATTTAGCAATTCATCCTTGTAATTATATATAAATAAAAAAAGCACTAATAAAGTTAAAACTGATAGAGCTTTTTTCCAATGACTTCTAATACTATTTATCATGGATTCCGCCTCCATATGTTAGTTTATATCTTTATTGTACTGTGCTTTAATTAATAATACTATTAATATATTCTTAAAATATTCTTAATTCTATTCCATAGCCACAAATTCGACTTTTTGCACACCTTCAAGGGACGAAATCTCATCTAAAATATTCCAGATATCTTCCCCTAGTGAGCTTATGTCCATTGTTATACTAAGATTTGCTGAATTGTTGATTGGAATACCTTGATTTATTGTAAGTATGTTTCCACCTTTTTCCGAAAGAAAATTTAATATACTTGAAAGTATCCCCTTTTTATGTGAAATAATCATATTAAAAGTAAACTTTTTCCCCTGAGAGGTCTCTGAAAACTCAAAAACATAATCCTTGTACTTATAATACACACTTCTACTTATACCAACTGTCTTCGTAGCTTCAGTTATTTCTTTTACTTTTCCACCCTTTAACAATCTTTTCACTTCTATTACTTTTTCAAATATCTCCGGTAAAACCTTCTTATCAATTACTAAATACTCACTTTTCAATCTTCTCACCCTTCAACTATTTCTGGACCAATATTATTCTTTTCTAGTTCTAAAAGTTTCCATCCTCCATCAAGTGTTTCTAAATACTTTTTAATGCCTTCTTTTATATCGATAGAGCCTTTTTTAATAATACACATTATTGTGGGACCTGCTCCACTGAGAAATACACATAGAGCGCCAAGTTCTCTAGCCTTGTCTGTTATATTTTCAAAGTTAGGTATTAAATCACTTCTATAACTTTCATGAAGTTTATCTTTGCAAGCTACCTTAAGCAAATCAAAATTACCTGAATAAAAGCAACTTAGTGTTAGTGCAGCTTTTCCAATGTTATATACACCATCCTTAAAAGGTATAACCTCAGGAAGAGCTTTTCTAGCCTTTTCAGTAGAAAGTGTAAATTCAGGGATGAATGCTAAAAACTCAATTCCATCTTTTATATCAATTCTATTATAATATGCTTTTCCCTCTTCCATTGAAGAAACAACTATCCCTCCGAAGAATGCTGGTGCCACATTATCAGGGTGTCCCTCTATTTCAACTGCTAAATCAAATAAATCATCATTATTAAAAGGACTTCCCATTAAAATATTTGCACCTATTAAGCCAGCAACTATACAACTTGAACTACTTCCAAGGCCCCTGGATATAGGGATTTCTTCTTTAATTATTCCTATTTTTACACCTATTTTTTTGTAATTCGCCTTATTAAAGCAGCGTATCATCGCTTCATATATAATGTTTTGTTCATTACAGAACTCTTCTTTTACTCCAACAAACTCTAACCCTTCTGGAATTTCTTCAAAGAAATATTCATTGTATAGCTTGAAAGCTAAACCCATGCAATCAAACCCAGCCCCTATATTTGCAGTTGTTGCTGGAACCTTAACTCTTACCATACTACACACCTACTTTTAATATTTCTTTTAGAGTAGCCTCCATTTTATCACTAGGACACTCTAAATTGTGAAGTATAGGAAGATCCTTAAGTTCCTTTAATCCTGCTGGAATTTCTAGAGATGTGTAATCCGAAAGTTTATTTAATAGTTCTAAATCACTTTCTTCATCTACTTTTATTCCTAGGGCATTTATTATACTTCTATTAAACTTAAATGGACTTGCTGTTGAAGCTATTAATACCTTTTTATTGTCACCAGTTTTCTCTTGGTACTTTTTATATACACTATAGGCAACTGCTGTGTGTGTATCCATTAAATAACTTTCTTTATTATAAACATCCTTTATTACTTTATATACTTCATCAATTTCTGAATAATCCCCATAAAAATCACTTAACTTCTCCTTCATTTCCTGAGTGATGGAATACTTACCACTACTTTGAAGGGAATTCATTAATTCCTCAACTTTTTCACTGTTTCTACCTGAAAGTTCATATAATAATCTTTCTAGGTTTGAAGAAACTAGTATATCCATAGATGGAGATTCTGTTAAGATAAGTTCCCTATTTTTATCATAGGTCCCCTCCTTGAAGAAGTCCGTTAATACATTATTTTCATTAGATGCACATATTAATTTATCGATAGGTAGCCCCATTTGTTTTGCGTAGTAAGCTGCTAGTATATTCCCAAAGTTTCCTGTTGGAACTGCTACATTGATATTATCTCCTTCTTTTATTTCCCCTTGTCTAATCAACTTAAAGTATCCATAAAAGTAATATACTATTTGAGGAACTAGTCTTCCTATATTGATTGAATTTGCTGAAGATAATGATATATTGCTCTTTTCAAGATCTTCTTTCAGGTCTTTATTACTGAAAATTGTTTTTACCCCTCTTTGAGCATCATCAAAATTTCCTTCTATTGCTACAACATAAACATTATTACCTCTTTGAGTTCTCATTTGCTTTTCTTGAACCTCTGATACTCCAGATTTAGGATAATAAACAACTACTTTAAACCCTTCAACACCGCTAAACCCTTCCAAAGCTGCCTTCCCTGTGTCACCTGAAGTTGCAGTTAATATAACTATTTCATTTTTGAAATTAATTACCTTCTTTGCTTTCTTCATTATTTGTGGAAGAAAAAGAAGTGCTGCATCTTTAAATGCAGAGGTAGGTCCATGGTATAGTTCTAGGAATCCATTCTTTACTTCTACATTAAATCTTCCTTTGTATGCGTCACTAATAGCCCTAACTAAATCTTCATTTGGTATGTCAGTAAAATATTGGCCTATGATTTTTTCAGCCAATTCTTCATATCCATAATCAACTTTATCTTTTAATTTTGAATAAACTTCTGGAAAACTTGATGGAACAAATAGCCCCCCATCTTTTGCTATTCCTTTTAAGATTGCTTCCGAAGAAGATACATTATCTTCCCCGCCTCTTGTACTTTTAAACAACATAAAATCACCCCAAATTTGCATATTACATTATATAGTAATATATAATAAAAAAATTATACCTTGTCTACTCGGAGAATACAACTGTTTTTTCTCGAAAGACTTTCTTTAGAGTATCTTTAAGGGACTCTTTAGGGGACGGTTAACATTTTTTTGTTCTTTTTTATGGATATTATGCAGTCAGAATTGCTTAAATTCACGCTAATTTAGTTCATTTAGTTGCTAACCGTCCCCTAAATTTTAAAAGATGAGCCTACACTGTTTGCAGGCTCATCTTTTCTTTTTTACTATTTAATTTGCTTTTAAAATTATTAATTGCTTTTTCTGTGTTAATTCTATCCTTTTCTGAAAGTTCTCCTCGTCCGCATCTGTCAGCATATGATAATAATGCAATTTCATCTATTGAAATATCATTTATTAATCCCTTAATATTTGCAAATGGGAGATTTTTTTCAACATACAAATAATGCATATGATATTTTACTAAATTGCTTATCTTTTCTACCAATTGACGATCATTATTAAATGGCATTATAAAATCACCAACCATCTCGCTTCCTACATTATCATGATTATACGATGTCCATCTACCATTTCTCATTTTAGTTGTAGTTAGTTTTCCTATATCATGAAGAAGTGCCGCCCACATTAAAGCTCTTTTATCAGAACTTCTATCCCTAAGATTTGCAGCTTCATCTACTACAAGCATCACGTGATTTAATACATTTCCTTCTGGGTGATATTTAGGAGATTGCTCAATAGTAGCTAATCTTTCAATTTGGTGAAATACTGTTCCTTTTAATGAGTTATTGTTAAAGAGAGTTTTTAAAAATATTGAAGGCTTTTGGTCCTCCAATAGATGTTTATCAATTTCATTAAAAATTTCTTGATTATTCATTTGTACACCTTCTTTATAAAGCTTTATAAATGTTTATATATATGGTTTGTTTATGATGATTTTTTATTCTATTCATTTTTAAACATCTCTAGTAAACAATACCTTAGATTTTTTAATAAATAGCAATGCTATAACAAAGGAAACAAACGCACTTACCTCAACAATAAGTATATTAGCTTGTCCCATTTGATAGAGAACTGCTGGAAAATCAATTAGTGCATGGAATATAATTGCTAAGAAGAAAAATTTATATTTTCGCTCTTTTACCGCATATAAGACAAGTAATGATAGTCCTACTTGAATTCCTAATGCAAATATTCTTTCTATCCCTGCTAAAAGCCAATAATAATTTTGCATACCAATTAATGCTCTTTTTGCACTTTCTAGTGTATTTGCAGCCACTCCTGAAGTATCTACTAATTTATTATAAGTTCCTGAATTTATCATAATTGCTAGAATAAGATTATTTAAAAATCCTAAACCAGCTAGCAAGATAGCTTCAATTCCTCCGTGTCCTAAACCATATGCCAACCCATCTTTCCATTCTTTTTTGTCTTTAAGTATAAATTTAAAAATAATCAACCTAGCAGTTTCTTCAAAAATCCCAGCCATTAGTCCACCATACAACATATATAAGATTGGATTCTTCAAAACTTCGGCTGTAACTGTTATCTTTGTTAAAACGGCTATATGAACTGATTTTTCTAATACCTGCGTTGCTACAAAGAAAGCTACTGCCCCTATTAACACAGTTTTTATTGATATTTTTTCTTTTTTATAAAAATAGATTACTAAAGCTATTGGTAAAATAATAGAAATAATTATTGTTATAACCATAAAAATAATTGAAACTGTACTTACCATATTTTCACCTCTTAAAAATATCCTATAAATAAAATTATAATACTAATAATCTAATTTATGCTTAAGATTCTTCTAAAAGTACCGGGGACGGTTAACAACTATTTATACTTAAAAAGTACAAATAGTTGTTAACCGTCCCCGTAAAAGAAAGAATTTTCAGAATTAATTTTTTTTATGTTCCAAACATTAATAATAAAGCCATTTGTCCAATTTAAATGCAAAAGTTAGATATTTTTTTAACAATATACTATTGCACTTATAATTAAAAATGTTAAAATCTTATTGTCGGTATTCTATTTTTAGAAACTGAACTAGGAACAAATTCACAATTTTTTCCGAATTATATCTAATTTAAAGAGTAAGAACGGAGGCTATCAAAATGGAAAGAAAAACAACTATGACTATGAGTATTAGAAAGCTTGTAGTGACAGGTATGCTAACTGGTATCACATTATTTTTAGGGTTAACAGGGCTTGGATTTATAAACATCCCACCAGTTAAAGCAACTATTATGCACGTACCCGTAATTATTGGAGCTATTGTTGAAGGACCAGTAGTTGGAGCTGCAGTAGGATTTTGTTTTGGATTATTCTCAATGTACCAAGCATTTACAGCACCTACGCCAACTTCATTTATATTCTGGAACCCAATAATCGCTATATTGCCTAGAATACTTATCGGTTTATTTTCTTATTATGCTTATGCTTCAATAAGAAAGAAATTTCCTAAGACAGGTATTGGTGTTGCTGCTGTTATTGGAACACTAACAAATACGATTTTTGTTTTAGGACTAACATATGTTTTCTATGCGGCAAAATTTGCACAAGCTATTGGTATCAATCCATCAACAGTTGGAAAAGCCCTTTTCACTATAGGACTTTCAAATGGAATTCCAGAAGCTTTGGTTTCAGCAATAATTGCAGTTCCTGTAATAAGTATTTTAAATAAAATTAGATCGTAATTATTATAAGCATCCAAGGTTCTTGGATGCTTTTATGATATGGAGGTATTATTATGAATGAGATAAAATTTACCGATATTCATGGAATTCAGCTTGGTCATGCTCAAAATTTAGAAGGATGCACTGGTTGTTCTGTTGTTATTTGTAAAGAAGGTGCTTCTGGAGGTGTTGATGTCCGTGGTGGATCTCCAGGAACAAGAGAAACTGACCTCTTAAATCCTATGGAACTTGTTGATAAAGTTCACGCTGTAGTATTATCTGGTGGAAGTGCCTTTGGCTTAGATGCTTCTGCAGGCGTAATGGAATACTTAGAAAAAAACTCAATAGGTTTTGATGTTGGTGTTACCAAAGTTCCGATTGTCTGTAGTGCTGTATTATTTGACCTTGTTATTGGTAGTTCAGATATTCGCCCTGATAAATTAATGGGCCTTCAAGCCTGTATTAATTCTGAGGAGTATAAGGGCGATATAAATGGAAATATTGGAGCTGGTACAGGAGCAACTGTTGGGAAATTTAAAGGACCTGAATTTTCCATGAAAGGTGGGCTTGGAACTTATGCAGTACAAGTTGGAGATCTTCAAGTAGGTGCAATCGTTGCGGTTAATGCATTAGGTGATATAGTTGATACGGAAACTAATACTATTATCGCTGGTGCTCTATCTGATGATAAAAAAACTTTTGTAAACACTGAAGACTTTATGATTTCACAATATGATAAAAGTAAAAATGTTTTTAGTGGAAATACAACAATAGGAGTCGTTGTTACAAATGCAATACTAACTAAGGCTCAGGCTAATAAAGTGGCATCTATGAGTCATAATGGCTATGGAAGAGCAATTAGACCTGCTCATACAATGTTTGATGGTGATACTATATTTGCTTTATCTACAAACAAAGTAAATGCTGACATAAATGTTGTTGGACTTTTAGCTGCTCAAGTGATGGAAAAGGCTATTGTTCGTGGGATTAAAGAAGCTAATTCAGTTCATGGATTAATTTCCTATAAAGAATTTAATAAATGATGTATTTTTTTATTTGTTTTTTATAAAAATATAAAAGTGCATTATTATAACAATTTGTCCTATTTTTTGGTTAGACATGTACACATTTCCTCTTTTACCTCTGATATTATAGTGTATTAAAAACAAGAGTGCACAAAATAATGATGCAAAGCAAATAAAGCTTAGCAAATAAAATATAAAATCCCATAAGGGATAAAAGGAGGAAACTGTTATGGCAAGAAGTAATAGAACATTAGTACCAGATGCAAAAAATGGGCTATCTAAATTTAAAAATGAGGTAGCTAGTGAATTAGGCGTTCACTTAAAAGAATACAATGGAGATATAACTGCTAGAGAAGCAGGTTCAATCGGTGGAGAAATGGTAAAGAGAATGGTTGAACAATATGAAAACAATATAAAATAATTAGTAAACAAAAGGGTGTCTCCTTATAGGAGACATCTTTTTTATTTAAGAATTTTGTCATATAATATATTTTATTAATATCAATATAATCAACATAAGGAGTTGTTTAACTTGAAAAATAGCCTTCGGGTAAAATTTAAAATACTTATTACTCTATTAATATCAGTCAATGCAGTTATTGTAATTATTTCGCTATATAACTTTTTCTATATAAAAGATTCTATTAATAGTTTTTATAAATATAATTTTGATAGTATTAATGCTGTTAAAAATATGCAGGATATCACAGAAAACCAGCATTTTGCATTATTAAATTATATTTCTACTAAAAATGAAGCTTATAAGAACAATTTTTTAGATTTAGAAAAAAAGTTTTATGATAATTATGCTATTCAGCTTGATAGAACCTCTGAAAACGGGGAACTTGACTTAAATAATCAAACAAAAGCACTATTTATTAAATTTTTTAATACAGGTAAAACTACTTTTGATTCTTACGATAAAGGAAATAGTATCTCAGGTTATTATAATGAAATACAAAATAATTATAATGAACTTAAGCAAAATTTAGATGCTATATATGAACTTAATAATAATGCTATGAAAGTAAAGATACTAAATTCTCAAGAAAAAATAATCCTTTCTTCGAAATTTTTATTCATATCTTCTTTGATAGTCTTATTTCTAAGTATTCTTTTATCAAATAAATACTTAGATAAACTGCTACTCCCTCTAGTAAACCTTCAGAATGCAATACGTGGCTTTAAAGATGGAAACTTTTCATTTAATAGACCTATTAATTCAGGAGATGAGATAGGCGAAATATATAAAGAATTTCACAATATGTCAAAAAGGATTAAGGAGTTTAAAGACTCAACTTTGGGACAACTTATGGAAGAGAAAAACAAGTCACTATCAATTGTTAAAAGTATATCAAACCCATTAATTGTTTTAGATAACAATTTTAAGTGCATCTTAATAAATGATGCTTGTGAGGATTTCTTTAAATTTCGTGAAGCCTCACTAATAGGACAACATATATTAGATTTTATTACAGATGGAGATTTATTTGATTTTATTTCAAAGGCTAAAGAGGTTAACTTTAGTGGTGCATCTAAAGTTATGAATTTTCATAAAGATAGTCATAGTTTTAATGTATCTGTTTCAACTATAAAAAACCGAGATTCAAACCTAAATGGAATAATAGTGTATTTTCAAGATATTACTGAACTTAAAAAACTTGATAAATTAAAACAGGACTTTATTAGCACTCTTTCACACGAGTTAAAAACTCCATTAACTTCAATTATGATGGGCTCATCAATGCTTGAAGAAAGTGTTATAATTGAAAATGTTGATGAAAGATATAGAGTTATCAACACAATACAAGAAGATGCAGAAAACTTACTTAATATGATTGATAATTTTTTAAAGCTTACTCAATTAGAAACTGATCAAAATTACTTAAATTTTGAGATTGCAGATATTTCTGATATTATTAAAAATTCGATTAAGAATTTTTGTACTATATCTCATGCTAGAAATATAACATTAAATTTTGAAAGAATAGGGGCTTTACCAATGATTTCTATTGATAAGGAGAAGTTTTCTTGGGTTGTTAATAACCTTATCTCTAATTCTATAAAATACTCATTAGATAACAAACAAGTATTTATTTCTTTATATTCCGATGATAAATCAATAATTCTTACCGTACAGGATCAAGGTATTGGTATTAGCAAATCGCAAATAGATAAAATATTTGATAAATTCTATAGAGGCAACGATACATCAAATGGTACCGGACTTGGACTACCTCTATCTAAGCAAATAGTTGAACTTCATAACGGTACAATAACTTGTAATAGTGTATATGGATCAGGAAGTATCTTTAAGGTTACACTTCCAATAATAGGAGGCATATAATGAAAACTATTTTAGTAGTAGATGATACTAAAAATATTAGAGAAATGCTAAAAACCTTTTTAGAAATAGAAGGATATAAGGTTTTTGAGGCAAAAAATGCTGAAGAGGCAATAGAAATATTTAATAACCATCAAATTGACTTAATGTTTACAGATATAAAACTTCCAAATGTATCAGGAACAGAGCTTTTAAAACAAATTAAAAAAATGAATAAATCAACAACAGTTATTGTGATGACTGCATTTGGAACAATAAAGAATGCTGTAGAATGCACTAAATTCGGGGCTGCTGCTTATCTTCAGAAACCTTTCACAACTAAAAGAATTAAATCAGTTTTAGACGAAGTTTTAAGAAAACATACTATAAAAAAAGATGTTAACTCATACTTAGTTTTATCTAAAAAGTTGATAGATGAAAGTGACTATTTTAAAGCAGAAGAAGTTTTAAATAAAGCTCTATCTATAGATAAGGAAAATAAAGAAATCTACCTATTAATAAGTCAGATTGCTGAGCTTCAAGGAAATTTTGAAAAAGCGAAAAAGTTTATTTCTATGGCTGAAATACTTGGGGACGGTTAACATTAATTAATTCTATGTTCTATATTAATATTTAGCTATTCTTAATAAAAAAAAGATAGACAAATTAGCTTGTCTATCTTTTACCTATTTTATAACCAAAATTTCAAGTGAATTTTTTAATTTATGCCATCTTTAAAAAGTTATAAATTTCGTCATTGTATTCTTTATCGGAAATAATTAAATTAATGCCTATTCCACATAGCTTTGATACTCTTGAATAAGTTATATTCCCTAAAACTTCAGAAATCTCACTACCTTTAAAGTTACCTAAACTTCTCATTAAGACTACCACAATTGCCTTTGCTTTTAGTGTTTCTCTTCTATTTTTAATATTAAGCATATCGCGTCCAAAACCATATTTATTTTTTATATATTTAAAAATGGAGTCTAAAGTGAAATTTCTATCTATAATTTTTCTTCCACTTATATATTGACTTTTTTCTTCTTTAAATTCACCTTCATTAATATTTATTCCTGAATATCTTCTAATCTTCTCCGAATATCTTTTACATGCCATATATGAATCTTCTGCTATCAAAGAATTTATAAAAGATTTATCAACTATTTGAAATTCATCATCCTTTAAATTCAAATAAGAACCTAAGCTTGAAAATCTATATTTCTCAGGAAATCTCCTGTATTTTTTAATATCTTTAGGATTATTATGTATGTATAATGACAAGTTTATAAGATACCTATCGCTATTTATTAATTTACTCTTAAATCTGTCTTGGAACAGATGTCCATGCCGCTTATATTTGTGATTATAATATCTTGAATACTTTAAATTAACTCTATGCATTACTTTTGATATATCACTTCCACAAGAATCAATAATGAAATGGGCATGATTATTCATTAAACAAAAAGCATAAATTTTAAAAACATAAAACTTTTGACATTCTTTTAAAAACTCTAAATACTGAATTTTATCATAATCATTTTTAAAAAGTTTTATTTCAGAGATGCTTCTTACCATTACATGATAAATTCCGTTACTTACTTTTATTCTTGCTGTTCTTGGCATAAATTCACCTTCCTTATTTCTTGAATTATTGCCATAATCTGCTTGCCTATTCAACACATAAGCTGATTTTAAAAGGGGACGGTTAACATTTCTTATATCTAATTTAGGTATAAGAAATGTTAACCGTCCCCAATTATTAAACCTTAAAAACTAAAGAATTATCTTTTTCATCGATAATTACTGTTACTCCATCATAGATTTCTCCAGAAATAATTCTTTTTGCAAGATTTGTTTCTAATGTATTTTCAATATATCTCTTTAATGGCCTTGCACCATATACAGGATCAAAGCCCTCATCAGCAATTAGTTTTTTAGCTTCATCGGTTATTTCTAGGGTTACATTCTTTTCTTTCATTTTATTTTTAACCTTAATCAAGAATATATCAATTATTTTCTTAATATTCTCTAATGATAATGGACTAAAGGTTATTATATCATCAACTCTATTTAAGAATTCCGGTTTAAATCTTGCCTTCATTTCATTCATAACCTTAGCCTTTGACTCTTCTGAAACTTTGCCACCAGTGCTTCCATCTAGTAAGTATGAGCTTCCTATATTTGAAGTCATTATTATAATGGTATTTTTGAAGTCTACTGTTTTACCTTGATTATCAGTTAGTCTTCCATCATCTAAAATTTGTAGGAATACATTAAATACATCTTGGTGAGCCTTCTCAATCTCATCAAATAAGATAACTGAGTATGGTTTTCTCCTAACTGCTTCTGTTAGCTGACCACCCTCCTCATACCCTACATATCCTGGAGGGGCTCCTATCAATCTAGAAACAGAGTATTTCTCCATGTATTCTGACATATCAATTCTTATAATGTTCTCCTCTGAGTCAAAAAGAGTTCTTGCTAATGTTTTAGCTAATTCAGTCTTACCCACACCAGTTGGACCTAAGAAAATGAATGATCCTATTGGCCTATTTTCGTCTTTTAGTCCTGCTCTTGCTCTTATAACTGCATTTGTAACTGATTGAATAGCTTCATTTTGGCCTATAACTCTTTCTCCTAATTCCTCTTCCAATCTTAGAAGTTTCTTCTTTTCACCTTCTACTAGCTTAGTTACAGGAATTCCAGTCCATTTAGATACTATATTTGATATTTCATTTTCTGTAACTTCTTCCTTTAAAAGAGCTCCCTCATAGTTTTCTTTAACTTCATTTTCTTTTTCGGCTATTTTCTCTTCAAGGGATGGAATAAGTCCATATTTAAGTTCAGCCGCCTTATTTAAGTCGTACTCTCTTTCATATTTTTCAATCATTCCTCTAGCATCATCTAGCTGCTTTTTAAGCTCTCTAATCTCTGATATATGAGACTTTTCTTTTTCGTATTTTGCACTCATCTCGTCATTTTTGCTTTTTAGCTCTACAAGTTCTTTATCTATTGATTGAGCTCTTGCAATTGATGCTGGGTCTTTTTCCTTAAGCAATGCTTCTCTTTCAGTTTCCAATAGAAAAATCTTTCTTCTTACCTCATCAAGTTCTGTTGGCAAGGAATCTATTTCACTTCTTATCATTGCACCCGCTTCATCTATCAAGTCTATGGCCTTATCTGGTAAAAATCTTCCTTGAATATATCTATCTGATAATTTTGCAGCTGCAACTATTGCAGAATCATGAATTCTTATTCCATGATGTATTTCAAATCTTTCCTTTAATCCTCTTAAAATTGATATTGTATCTTCTACTGTTGGCTCATCAATTACTACTGGCTGGAATCTTCTCTCAAGAGCCTTATCCTTCTCAATATATTGTCTATATTCATCAAAGGTTGTTGCACCTATACAGTGAAGTTCTCCTCTTGCTAAAAGAGGTTTAATTAAATTCCCAGCATCCATTGCACCTTCAGTTTTACCTGCACCAACTATTGTATGAATTTCATCAATAAATAATATTATTCTACCTTCTGAACTCTGAACTTCTTTTAATACAGCTTTTAATCTCTCTTCAAATTCTCCTCTATATTTTGCCCCTGCAATTAATGCACCCATATCTAGTGAGAATATTATTTTATCTTTTAACCCCTCTGGAATATCTCCTCTAACAATTCTCTCTGCTAACCCTTCAACTATGGCAGTTTTTCCAACTCCAGGCTCCCCAATAAGTACAGGATTGTTTTTAGTTCTTCTAGAAAGAATTCTAACAGTTCTTCTTATTTCTTCATCTCTTCCTATAACAGGATCTAACTTATGTTTCTTGGCTAATTCAACTAAGTTAACTCCATATTTGCTTAAAGCGTCATATGTTCCTTCTGGATCTTGTGTTTCGACTCTTTGACTTCCTCTTATTTCTTTTAAAACCTTTAAAAATTCATTCTTTGTAATACCATATTTATTTAATAAATTTCCTATTACATTCTTATTTTCTATGTCAATAATCCCCAAGAATACATGCTCTACACTTATATACATATCTTTAAAATCTTCAGCATATTTATCTGCCTTTATAAGTATTTCTTCTATTTTTCTAGTAGCATAAACCCCTGATGAAGATGCTGCTGAACCTAGCACCTTAGGCATACCCGCTAAGAGTGAATCAGTGTCCGATTTTAGTGACTTTATATCCTTTCCCATCTTACTTAAAATATTTGAAATAAGTCCATCTTCTGCATTAATAAGAGCAGCAAAAAGATGTACTGAATCTACGCTTTGATGATTGTTCTTAACCGCTATTTCATGTGCATCATTTAATGATTGCTGCACCCTTAAAGTCATTTTTTCAATATTCATATTATCACCTCATTAAAATTCTCCTTGTATCTTGCTTTAATTAAATAATAATATAAAAGTCAAAGAAAGTCAAAGTCTATTTCAATCTTCCTTTTATCTCTTTTTGTCCTTTATGATATAATATATTTATAATAAAATAATTTGAGGTGAGAACTTGAGAAGAGAGCATATAATTTATCCACTAGATATGCCAGTAACAATTTCATATTGCTCAATTGAGGATTATCCTATTCACTGGCACAACGCTATTGAGATAATATTTGTACTTAAAGGTACCATAAATGTAACCATAGATTCAGATACTTATGAAATTGAAGAAAAAGAGATGGAAGTAATCAACAACAACGAAGCTCATAGAATTTTTTCTAAGGATCCTGATAATAGAGTTTTAATCTTCCATATGGACTCAAGTTTTTTTGAAAAATATTATAATGACATCGAAAATATGTTTTTCTATCTTAATAGTTCAGACGAAGGTGCTCAAGAAAGTCAGGAATATGAAGATCTTAGAATTTTTCTTTCAATTATTCTCTGCGAAGCCATACAAAAAAGAGAAGACTATGATGAAGAAATTGAAAGTACTTTAATAGATATGCTATATCATTTAATTAACAACTTTCACTATCTAACCTATGAGAAAGAAGAACTAAAGGACAATGAAGAACAGTTAGAAAGATATCATAGAATTGCAAAATATATTTTCAATAATTACAATAATAAAATAAGTCTTCAAGAAATAGCTAAAAAAGAATTTTTAAGCGCAGACTATCTTTCACATGAGATAAAAAACGCAACTGGATATAGTTTTACTGATTTATTAAATCTTACAAGAGTTGAAGAGTCTATAAAGCTGCTTTTAGATAGCAACATGAGCATTTCAGAAATTTCTGATGAGGTTGGTTTTTCTCATACAAGATATTATAATAAGAATTTTAAATTTTACTACAAGTGTACTCCACTCCAATATAAAAAGAAGTATAAACTAGATGAGAAATCTTATGAGAAAGCAAAAAAACTAACTTATTTAGAAACTTCTGAAGCACTTAAATTTCTTTACCCTTATCTTGAGGATTATGACAGATTTAACTATGAGAACAGAATTCATAAAATTCATATTAACATGGATGAAGAAATTTCTCCTTTCTCAGATGATTTTAGAAAAGTAATTAATGTAGGGGATGCCTTCGACCTTCTAATTGAAGATAATAAAGATAACCTTGAAGAAATTCAGGAAGAAATCTCATTTAGGTACGGAAGAATATTTAATCTTTTCCACAGAGATATGGGAATTTTCCCTGGCAGCAGTTTTTATAACTGGAATAAAACTAAGACTGTTTTTGAATTCATGGAATATATTGAACTTATTCCACTAGTTTTATTGGAACAATTAGAGCTTACAGATGAGGAATTAATAAATGCCTTCCATAGTTATGTAGAGTATTTTTCTGAAATTGAGAGTATCGATTTTTATAATATAAAGTATCAATTCCATAGTGACTTTCCTTCTGAACTTAAAAATGAGATTATTAAAATTTTGGAGGAAAACTCATTGGAGTATGAAGATGAAGGTTATATAGGAAATCACCTAGAAATAAACAAAATATACGACTCAGCCTATATGATACCTTATATTATTCACCAAGTAGCTAATAATAACATATCCTTAAATTTTATTAGAGCTTTTGACGTATTAGAGAAAGAGGTAGTACTTACTAATGAAGTATTTTTTGGTTCTTCTGGATTGGTAAATGATATGGGAATTAAAAAACCTTCTTATTATGCCTACTATTTACTTGGTAAATTAGGAGATATTCTTGTCCAAAAAGGCGATGGCTATTTAGTAACAAAAAGCGAAGATGAGTATCAAATTCTTCTTTATAATTACGGTGAAGAACTTAATAATTTAATTAGCTATGAAACCTTAGAAAAAAGAAGAGGTATTAAAAATACAACCGAAAAGAAGATATCCTTAAATATAGTAAACATAAATAGTAATGCACAAATAACTACTTATATATTAAATGAAAAAATAGGTTCTTCCTATAATTATTGGTTAGGTATGGGAAAACCAATTAGATTAAACAAAGAGGAAAGGGAAATTCTTCACAAGGCTTCTTTCCCAGGAATTAATTTTAGATATACAAAGAAAAGTTCTGTTTTAAACCTGCTCCCTAAACTAAAAGGGTATGGTGCACATTTAATAATAATAAAGAAAGTGTAAAACCAATAATAAAAGAGTACAAAAACACCTTAATTAAGGTGTTTTTTTGTTTTTACTAGTACTGGATTTGTGAATAACTTCTCGCAAATGTACCATTTTATAGCCTTAATTGTCAATGAATTTTACAAAACTTACCTCTATAATAATATTAAGAAATATTAAAGGGAGCGTGAGTGTATGAAAATATTAAAAAGAATATTTAAGCCAATAAAAATAAGCTCCTTCAGTCCTAAATTGAGCTTATTTGAAATAACTTTTGACTTAATTAAAAAATATTAGTATATATACTTTTCATTTTATTGATAAAAATAATTTGATTAGTCTATATATTTATTTGGACATAAATTAATTTTATATTGCAAATAAAAAGGGTTGTCCTTAATATGAATTCTCATAAGTTAAGGGCAACTCTTTCTTATTATTCCGACCTAAAATGTTATAATTTTAACAAAATTTAGTTTATAAAGTTTTCTCTAAAGATAAAGCTAGTGAAAAATACTTTAAAGCATCTCTTATTTCACCCAGTTTATAGTACATTTGTCCCATGTCTATGTATCTTTGATACCTATCTTCCTTATTACCAACTTTCAAGATAGCATCTAATGAAAGATTCATATACATTTCAGCTTCTTGAACCTTATTTTGCTTTTGTAATATTGTCCCTTTCAGATAATATGATCTTTCAATTAATCTTATATTATCACAATCAATTGCCAGGTTAAGAGCTTCATCACATATGTTATATGCCTCATCATACTCTTCATAATCTATAAATAGCTTTATGCAGTTATTCATGAATTCAACATATTTTATCCTATTATGTTTTGGGAAGATATTCAATCCTTCTTCTATCTCATTTATAGCTCTTCCCTTTTCTCCAATTCCAAAATAACATTCTCCATAATTCCACTTTGAAAGTGCTAATGATATAGGATTGTCCTTTTGAAAACTATATGCCTTTTTTACTAAAGCCTCTGCTTCAGGTTTCTTTAGTTTTATGCACAATGTTGCTAACAGGTTGTACATTTTACCCTTATTTATTGGATCTTCAACATATTTAATATATTTCTCTACGCACTTCATATCATCATAAGCCTTATGTATTTCTTTTAACTTATAGTAACATAATGCCTTACTATATAACGTATATGCATATTCGCCTCTATCCTTAAATTTACTGTTACTAAGTACTTCTATAAGTCGTTCATAATATGTTATAGCTTCAGTATATTCCTTGTTTTGGCAGAAATACTTGCCCATGTCATGAAAATACTTTATAACAATTTCTTTATCAATGTTTTTTTGAGATAAATAATAGTACTGAGATACTATCAATTGAATATTTTCATACTTTGACTCCTCAAGATAGTATTGAAATAGTAAGTGCATTAATTCAAAAGATAAATCAAAATACTCATATTCATTTGCATATTCTAAGTTATATTTAATATTTTCTTCTATATCTTCCCCTGAAAAAAGATTTTTTCTAATTAATTCTATATTATCGACAAGTTGTTCTTTAACATCTTTTAATAAATAATCTAAATCCAAATACAATTTTGAGGCAATATACTCGAGAACTTCTTTTTCTGCTTTAATTTTTTCGTTCTCTATACAACTCATTTTTGAAATGGATATTTTATCCCCACACAGTTCTTTTAATGTAATTCCCTTATAAACTCTTGCACGCTTTATTTTTTCCCCAGTTGATAGTATTTCCATCATATCACCCAATCTATTATTAATTTCTTAATAACCCTATGTCGCTAAATATATTAATCCCATAATCTAAATATTGTGCTGCTTCTTTGTCTCTTTTATTATCTATGTAGAATTTTCCAAGTATTATAGCTACTTGTCCTGCCTTTTTACTACATTCATTATTAACTGCATAATTGTATGTTTCTACCAATATATTTTCAGCTTCTTCATATTCTTCTTGTATTAAACGAAGTCTATAATTTAATAAATTACACTCAATTCGGTTGACTATATCATTGTCTTCAATCTTTTCATATATCTCACGTATAATTTCTTCACTCTTATCAACATCTTTTAATTTCAAATAGTTTTCACATATATTTATAAGAGTTTCTATTAATTTGTTATCAGCATTTTTACTTCTTATTTCCTTGGCAATATCATAATGCATAAAAGACTCTTCTATATTCTCAAATTCATAAAATAACTTCCCTAAATTATTTTCTATTTCTCCAATATTTTTTGTGTCTTCTAATTCCTTATAAACATCTAGTGTTTTTTCAGAATATTTTATTGCATTTGCCAAGTCCCCTTTTTTATTATATTCTTCTGATAATAATAATAGAGTTCTAGCATATTCTTTTTTGTTATGGATTCGTTTAAATTTTTCAGTTGCTAAAAATGAATAGTTTATTGATTCACTAATATTTTCAGTTTTGAATAAAGCTGTAGCCATATAATAATAGATTTCTCCTAGCAGCTGATCATTTCCAACATTGTTGTCTAAATACACCTTTTCTGCTTGTTTTAAATATGAACTAGTAGAATGATACGCCCTAAGTTGTAATGTAATTTTTCCTAAATTAAGAAAGGTTTTTACAATTTCTTCAAAATTGTTGTTTTTTATAAATATAACATTAGAAGATAGGAAATATTGTTGTGCTGCCACTAATTCACCCTTTAGCATGTGTATTTCGCCTGTTAGAAATAATATTTTTGCTTTTCTATATTCTAAATCATATTTTTCAGAATAATATAAAGCATTTTCTATGTATTTCTCAGCTCCAAAATAATCTCCTGATAAAATATATGATTCAGCGATTTGTTCATAATAAATACATATCTTTTCTGCTTGGGTTTCTTCAGATTCCATTAAATATTCAACAGAAGTCTTTAACGCATCTGCTAAATATTCTAACAGATCCATAGATGGATTAGATCTTCCTGATTCAACTAAAGAAATTTGTCCAGGAGTTATTCTATCTCCTGCTAAATCCTTTAAGGTCATATTCAATTCTTTTCTTTTTCTTTTGATTTTTTCCCCTAATGAAAGTATTTCCATATCTAATCTTCCTTTTCTATGTATCATGTTTTAAAAATTATTTAAAATGATTTAATTATTTTAAATTATAACACGAATTTTCAAATTTTAATACATTTTTTTGAAATTTTCATTATTTGCGCAGTAGTTTTCTACAATTTTTTTATTTTTGTATAAGTATTCCATATAATCATTTATTTTCTTTTTTAATGAAATAACTCGAGAAAATATCTCGAGTTATTTCATCCATCCCATAATATCCACTTTATCTTCAGCCATATCTATTACTTTTCTTCCAACTTTTCTAAATGTCTTTTGAGTTCTTCTGTCTAATTGTGGTAGTATCATCATTCCAAAAGCTGCCCCTACTATTGCACCTGTTGTAATTCCACTTAGATATTTTTTCATAAAACTACACCTCTTACTCAATTATTATTTTACAAAACATTCATATTAGAATTAACATAATGTTTTATAAATATATTATGTGTAGTAATTATTTTTATACTCTTTGAAATATATGGGTTTGCTATCATTTTTTATTCAGCGCTTATTTCTTTAATAACCTCTAAAACTCTTAATTGTTTTTCTTTAGATAACTTAATAAGAATTCTATTTATTTCTTCAGGAATATCTCTTTCTACTCCATCCTTTTTACTTTCACTACTTGAATTTTTTTGATTACCTACAACTACAATATTTTCTTCCTTATTGTTAGTTATACTTATTACTTCATCTCTTACTTTTTCATTACTTACATATAGAATATTGTTAGCCAACCATTTATCTACAACTCTATCCGAATCAATAGCTAATTTTTCTTTACATTTTTCATCTGCAAGTTCATTGAAAAATTCCCCAGTATGACTATCTACTTTAACAAATATAACTTCTATTCCTAACTTCATAAGTTCATTCATTCTATTAAAATATCTTATAGATGATTCTTCTCTTCTCTCCCAAAAACCTGTAGCATGGTGAGCTATTCCTTCATAATCATGAATAATAACTACCTTCTTATCATCTCTACTCAAAGCATATTCTACACCTTTAACTGCTGCTTCTAATTCTCCAGCAATCTGTCTTATATTACTCTTTGAAGTATCTACTGCTGATGCACTATCAATATATTCAACAACATTATTCCTTACTGCAACCAATCCGTATGAGTATTTCTGTGTGCTTATATTATAGCTTCCATCAACGTATATATGTAAGCAATCTTTTGGATATTCATCAACACCCATTTTTAGCAATTTGCTTCCTTCTTCTAAAAATCTTTTAGCTTCATTTATGTCTTCAAAGCTCTTATATTTTGCTCCTTTAACTCCCTTAACATATTTCAAGCATTCTGCCCATGTATCAACAATCTTATTTTCTATTTTCATATTGGCTTCTGAATCAAATCCTTCTTTTATAGCATAAACTTTCTTTCCCATAATATATGTGCTCCTTAAAATAATAATCAACTTTTCTTATTAAACAAATGAATCAATCAAGACATAAAACTTATCTAGTTTATTCCCATTAGAAAATGATTTTAAATACTCTAATGCATTTTTAAGTACTAATATATTTTTATTGCTTCCTTGCCAATTTTCTAAAAGAACTTCTAAAGGCACATCATTAATCAACTTATTTAATGCAAAAAATACTACTGATATATCATCAATCTTCCCCAGCAAAGGAATCTTATCATTTATTATATCCTTTGGAATTATAATATAACCAAGAGAAGATGCTACAGCAATTTTTGTACTTTTACTAACTCTACTATCTTTTAATAGCCTAACTATTAAGGCTATAATATCTGGTAAAATAAATAAGTATTCTTCCATTGGCTTAATATTATCTGGTATTTTTTCCTCTAAAAAGCTTCTACCATCGGTATAAACATCTTGTACCTTTTCTATATTTTCAGTCTTTTCTTCTAATAATAATGTCTCATTATTTTCAATTAAAGTTGTCCTATCTTCTTCTGTTGTTAATATCTCATTTTCTATTTTATCTTTATTACCTTTTTTAATAATATCCTTAATATCTATAACTACATTATGTAAAGTAACATTTATTCCACTTTTATTTACTTGTATTTCCTTTATATCCATCTCAAAGTTTTTAATATCTTTCATTAATTTATTAAAGTTAATAATAACCTTATCTTCATTATGAACAACGCCCATATTCTTTAAATCTTTTAATATATTTTTCAGAACAAACTTTCTAATAAGCTTTATTGCAGGAATTCCAAGAACTTTTATCTCTTTTAGTCTAAATACTAACTCATCTTTTTTAACTTCAATTATCTCAACTGCGACTCTGAATTTAACCCTTAATATCCTTTTAAAGCTTCCTGAAATTCTAATTACTCTATCTATTTCAATATCATCTATTTTAAGTCCCTTAAAGGTAATTACCTCTTCCAATAGACCTAATATATCTTCTTTTGATAATTTCACACAAATCTCTGATACCCTCATGGCTCCCCCTCCAAAATATCTAGTAATAACCACTTAAGTATAACTCATAATTGGGCAATTATCCATAACTTACATTGCCAAAAGTTATGAGATTCGTTAGACAAGAAATTTTAAACCCGTATAATCATAGTTGTAATGTATATTAGTTAAATAAAAATCTTGGAGGGATGTATGAAAATATTAAAAAGTAAACTTTTAATAATTCCAATAATTATTTTTATTTCATCATTAAGTTTTCTTGCGTATACTAACTTAAGCTACAGAGCTCATAAAGATAAATCTTACTTAGACTTTAAAAATGATTTTTCAAGCAACAACATATTAAAAGTCTACTTTTCTACAAATAATAAAATCTTAGTAACCTTGAAATCTGGCGATAAATATTTAACTGAGAATCCTGAAACGCCTAACTTTAAAGAATCTTTACTTAATAAAAGCGTTATAATTGAAACTGAAAAGCCGCAATCTCTATCAACTGTTTTACCTTCACTTGGTATGATGATATCAGTATTTTGGCTAGCGTTTTACTTCATGAATAATAAAAGATTCTCTACCAGCAATGGTTTTTCACCAAAAGTTGTATCCGACAATATTAAAACTAATTATGATTTTGATAAAGTTGCTGGAAACGATGAAGCTAAAGAAAGCTTAAAAGATGTTGTGGATTTTTTAATCAATCCAGATAAATACGTGAAATATGGTGCTAGAATCCCAAAAGGAGTTATTTTATACGGGGAACCAGGTACAGGTAAAACTCTTCTTGCTAAAGCTGTAGCTGGAGAAGCAAATGTTCCTTTCTATGCCATGAGCGGTTCTGATTTTATGCAAATGTATGTTGGAGTAGGAGCTTCAAGAATCAGAGATTTATTTAAGAAAGCAAAGGAAGCTGGAAATGGAAAAGCTCTTATTTTTATAGATGAAATAGATGCTATTGGTAAAAAAAGAGATGGAGGAAAGCAGTCTTCTGGCTCTGATGAAAGGGATCAAACCTTAAACGCATTGCTTACAGAAATGTCTGGTTTTACTGAAAAAGAAGGTATAGTTGTAATTGCTGCTACAAATAGACTTGATATCTTGGATCCAGCCTTACTTAGACCTGGTAGATTTGATAGACATATAGAGGTTTCATTACCAGATATCAATGCAAGAGAAAAAATACTTAAACTACATTTAGACAATAAACCTTATAGTGATATTAATATAAGAGACATAGCTGAAAAAACTGCGTATTTTTCAGGTGCTAAACTTGAGAGTTTAGTTAATGAATCTGCAATACTTGCTGCAAAGAAAGACACAGAATTTATAACAATGGAACATATTGGTGCTGCTTTTGACATTGTTGTAGCTGGTTATGAAAAGAAAGACAGGGATTACTTAAGTGAAAAAGATAGAAAGATAACTGCTTATCACGAAGGTGGACATGCTCTTTGTTCTTTAATTAGAATTCCTGAGGATAAGGTATCAAAGGTAACAATAATTCCAACCACTAAAGGTGCTGGTGGATACACATTGACAATACCAAAGGATAGTTCTTACCAAACTATATCTCATTTAAAAAATAGAATCATGGTTCTTCTTGCTGGAAGGGCTGCTGAAGAAATCATTTTTGGAAAAGATAACATAACTACAGGTGCATATGGTGACTTAAAATCTTCCACTGAAATAATTATTTCTATGTTGTCTGAATACGGAATGGGAGCAAATCTTGGTTTGTTAAAGATGTCTTCACTAGGCTCACTAGGTAATTCCTATGGAAATCTAATTATTGAGGAAGCTAAAGAATTATTGGAGAATCTATACACAGATACAAAAAATCTTTTGCATGAAAATATAGATACTCTTCATTTACTTGCAAAAGAGCTACTTGAAAAAGAAACCTTATCAAATAAAGACTTAGAATCAATAATGACAAATTAATAGACGTTTCTCAACTTAAAGGTTGAGAAACGTCTTTCTTTTTACTTCCTTTTATATAATATAAAACCTAAAACTATTCCTGTTAACAATCCTCCAATATGTCCGAACATATCTATGTTTGGTAGCATAAATCCAATAACTAAGTTCATTGCAATAATTGAAACCAAGTTTACTAAAAAGTCTTTACCTATTCTAGTTCTTTCTATATATGCAAATACTAATAATCCCCCCAATAACCCAAATATAGCACCTGATGCTCCTATAGAAAGAGAGTTAGTGAACATGGATGCACCTGATGCACCAATTGCACTTAAGAAATATATAATTACAAAGTTTCTATTTCCATAAATTCTATTAACTTGATTACCAGTATAGAATAATGAATACATATTAACTGCTATGTGAACCAAACCTCCATGTAAAAAGGCAGATGTTACTAATCTCCAATATTCTCCTGCTTGAATTGCTGGAGTATATTTCGCACCTAGCTCATAAAGCACAGTAGATTTTATATCCATAACACTTCCTGACAGGAACGCACTATATATAAATACAAAAATATTAATTGCTATGATTCCCATTGTTATATATGATAAAGTACTCGGTGTAGATCTTCTATATATTGAATTTATTATATCAATTAGCGGTGTTTTATCATTCCAAGCAGCTACTACTTGTTTTTCGTCTGGTGAAAAGTAAATTTCGCCTGATTTTAATTCCTCTCCATTATAATTCCCCTCAATTACTTTAATAAATGAACCCTCTTCAGATTCTAATGTAATATCCTTATTGTCCTTAGATACTACCCCTACAAATATTTCTCCATTGTCAACTTTCATTTTAGCTATCCATTTTAAATCTCCCTGATTAACCTCCTTAATATAGAAGCCAAATTCCTTTATCAGTTTATTTAACAGGAGTTGTTCAAAACTCTTCATAAAAATCCTCCTTAAGTTTGCCAAAATATTATGCATTAATTGATATTTTAACACTATTTAGATAAAAATGAAATTTATTTCTTTCCATATATTTGCATAATTAAAGGACGATTAAATGTTAACCGTCCCCTAATAATTATTTAATTTCTTTTTCTAACATATCCAATAATTCATTAAATCTTTCTAGTGTTGCTTCAAGTGGCTTTGGAGATGTCATATCTACTCCTGCATTTTTTAGTATGTTAATAGGATAGTCTGAGCCTCCACTTTTTAAGAATCCCTTATATTTCTCTACTGCATCTTTTTCTCCTTTTAATATAGAATTAGCAAAGGATGATGCTGCTGCATAACCAGTTGCATATTGATATACGTAAAAGTCATTATAAAAATGTGGGATTCTACTCCATTCACTTTCTATTTCTTGATCCACTATCATATGTTCTCCATGATATTTCTTATTTAAATCTAACCAAATACTATTTAATGCTTCTGCAGAAAGAGGTTCTCCATTCTCTAAGCTTTCATGAGTTAAAAGTTCAAATTCTGCAAACATTAATTGTCTAAATACTGTAGTTCTAATTTGTTCAAGTTCTTCATTTATTAAATACAACTTTTTATTTTTATCATTTTCATTTTCTATAAGATAATGAATAAGAAGAGCCTCATTTGTTGTTGATGCTACTTCTGCACAAAAAATTGTATACCCTGCATAAAAATATGGTTGAACTTTTCTTGAATAATAAGAGTGAATTGAGTGTCCCATCTCATGAGCTAAGGTAGATACATCATGTTGTTGGAAATTATAATTCAAAAGA
The DNA here is from genome assembly GCF_028728205.1 of Clostridium sp. 'White wine YQ'. Classification (NCBI taxonomy): domain Bacteria; kingdom Bacillati; phylum Bacillota; class Clostridia; order Eubacteriales; family Clostridiaceae; genus Clostridium; species Clostridium sp. 'White wine YQ'. The sequence goes on along the minus strand of NZ_JAQYUU010000001.1, from coordinate 328,271 downwards.
ACATAAGGCATAGTATCATAACTTCCCCATGAGTATGCTCCGGATCTCTTTCCTTTATTTTGATAAACATCTACCCATCCGTTATCAATTCCCTCTTGAAAAATACTTAAATATTCATCTCCTAGAGGATTTAAAGCTTTCTTGATTATTTCAATTCCTTTTTCATATTCTATATGCTCTTTAGGAACATCTATTGCAGGCACATATAAATCATACATGTGCATTTCATCTAGCTTTAATAACTTTTTCTTAAGCCCAATATATCTGTGTAATAACGGTAATTTTTCGTTTATTGTTTTTACTGAATTTTTATATACTTCTAATGGAATATCATTTGGCTTCAAGGCTTGCTCTAAAGCACTTGAATATTTTCTTGTTTTAGCTGAGAATATATCATTTTTTATTGATGCACTTAAACTTGCTGCAAGAGTATTCTCTAATGCTTTATATCCACCATATAGCTTTTTAAATGCATTTTCTCTTACAGATCTATTCTTGCTTCTTACAAATGTAGAATAGTTACCTTCATTTAATTCCACATCATTTCCTTCATCATCATTTGTTGTTCCAAAGGTCATATCCGCATTAGTTAAAAGATTGTGAATATTTGAAGGAGCATCTAAACAATCAGATACAGATGCCATTAACTCTTCCATTTCCTTAGTAAGTACATGTGGTTTTTCTTTTAATATATCCATAAATAAAAATTCATATATCTTAAGTTCAGGTATTCTATCTATCTCTTTAATTAAAAATTCCTCAGTTAATTCCAAAATTTCAGGAACAAAAAATGCACTATAACTTCCTAGTTCAGCTAAGTAAGCATCAATTTTATCCTTTAACACTTGAAACTTAGAATTTGCAGTATCCTCATCACTTCTTAAATGTGCATAAATCATTAGCTTCTCAGCTTTTCTAGAAGTTTTTTCGCTTAACTTCATATATTCTAATATCTTTTCTCCTGTTTTAAGCTGGCCAGAATACTCCTTTAGTTTTGGTGCCTCATTTTTAAGTTCTTGAAATTCTTTATCCCACTCATCTTCTGAGCTATAAACCTTAGATATATCCCATTTATAAGTTTCATCAATTTCATTTCTATTTTTCAACTTTTTATCTTCACTCATTTTTTCACCTCTTTGTTTATATAGGGTTTTAAGTTCAATTAATAACTCCATTATGTATGAACCAATTAAGTGCCCTTAAAATGCCTATATATACTCACTTTCTTTGTCTTTTATATCCTCTAGTACTTTTGAAATACACTCATTAATAATTGTACAAAGTTCATTTAGGATTGCTCTAATTTCCTCGTGATCATCCTCATAATCAAATGTAATCTTCCAAAGTGGATTAAATTCAGTATCTATTTCTTCAATATTGTATCCAAGTTTTTCAAATGCATCCACATCAAACAAATCATAAATTGCTGAGAACTCCCAATCTTCTACATCTTTATTAGTTCCAAAAAATAAATTTACTACTCCATCCTGTAAATATAGCTTTGTTACATATATTGCACCTTCATTTACTGCATAACTGCCTACTTCTCTTATTAAATGTCCTGTTGTTCCATCTCTCTCCATTAAAACTAATGCTGAAAAATCCATTTAAGTTCCATCCTTTCACATAATTATTATATACCTATTATATGTTTTTATAAGCTTCACATGCAATAACTCTTTATATCTTTACCATTTTTTGGTAATATATTATTTGGAGGTGTATTTATGAGTACTGCAAGAAGATTAGATAATAGAAGAATTCACAAAAAAACCATTGATAAAAATAGTCGTTTATACCGATTTAATATTCGTAAGAAAAGAAAAATTAAACTAATACTTTCCAGAACTATAATTATAGCTTTACTGCTTATTCCCCTATCCATCATAGGGAGGACTTTATACGTTAACTATAAGTGCAAAGACATATACTATGCAGTGGATTATTATATGACTTCTAAATATGCGAAAGAATATAAGCTCCTTAGGGTAAAAGAAGTTAACTTGACTTATGAAGATAATAAAATAGCACAAGTTACTGCTTCTGGCTTAGAGGATACATCCCCGCATAAATATTCTTCATATAAAGTTTCTTTTGAAAAAACTCCTAACGGTTATTGGCAAATAGATAATATCTCTCCCGTTAATAATGATAAGTAAAAATAATATAGTATTATATTTTTTGTTGCAAACCATTTGCAATTAGTTATATAATTTAATATGTATTTTGAATTTCAAATACATTAATTATTAACAACTGCAGGAGCTGATTTAATTTGATACAAATAAACGATTTAACATTTTCCTATTCAGGTGGTATGCCTTATATATTAAATAATATAAATTTAAATATCCCGAAAGGAAGCTTTACCTCAATAATAGGTGAGAATGGAAGTGCCAAAACTACGTTGTTAAAGCTATTACTCGGTATATTAACTCCATTGAAAGGTGACATAACTATAGAAAAATGCTCTATTGGTTATGTGGCTCAAAAAGTTGATGGATTTAATAGCAGTTTTCCTATAACTGTCTATGAATTGCTTAAGGTTCACTGCAAAACTATTGGTATTAAAAGTTCAAGTTCTATTGATAGTATTCTTGATTATGTAAATATGAAAGATTTTAAAAATTCCTTAGTTGGTTCACTTTCTGGTGGACAGCAACAAAGAGTATTTATTGCAAAAGCTTTGCTTGGAGAACCAGACCTTTTAATGTTAGATGAGCTTTCCTCTGGAGTTGATGAAAAAAATCAGATAGAACTTTATGCTTTATTACAAAGATTAAACAGAGAAAAAGGACTTACAATACTTTCAGTTGATCATAATATTACAAGAGCTTTAGAGTATTCTACTCATGTTATAGATGTTAAAGATTTTAAAGCCTCTCTTTATGAATTAAGTGAATATGAAACTCAAAGAGAAAGGGAGGTTTTATAAATGCTATCATATGAATTTATGCAAAAAGCTCTTTTAGCAGGACTTATGATTTCAATTCTTTGTCCTAGTATTGGATTGTTTATTGTACTTCGCCGCTATTCTATGATTGGAGATACACTTTCTCACTCCTCCTTTGCAGGGGTTGCCATTGGCCTTGTAAGTGGTATTAATCCATTGTTTACCTCTCTTGCTTTTACAACTTTATGTGCTGTTGTAATTGAATTTTTAAGAGGATATTTTAAAAAATATGCTGAACTTGTTATGTCAATTGTTCTTACTTTAAGTTTGGGTCTTGCAATTATTCTTGTAAGTTCTGGTAAAACAACTGCCAAAGTAAGTTCATATCTATTTGGAAGTATACTAACTGTAAACTCTAGTGAGTTATTATTGATATTTATTGTATCCATAATATGTATGGTGGTTCTCTATTTTTTATATAACCAACTAGTGTATATTACTTTCGATGAAGAAGGTGCAAAAGTTTCTGGTGTTAAGGTAAAAGTAATAAACTATATTTTCACCTTACTAATTGGAGCAACTATCTCTGTATCTATTAGAATAATGGGAATATTAGTGATTTCCTCAATAATAGTAGTTCCAGTTGCTACTGCATTGGTTATAAAGAAAGGATTTAAAACCACTCTATTGCTTTCAATTATATTTGGGATGATTGATGTTTTAGGTGGGCTAATATTATCTTATTATGGAAATACTGCTCCAGGTGGAACCATTGCTTTAATGAGTGTTATAACTTTAATACTAGTAATTATATTCAATAAAAATAATTATTAAAATACTAGAACCCCTTACTTCATTATTGAAGTAAGGGGTTCTATATTTACTTATTTTTCTTATTACATTCATCACAAATTCCATGTAACTTAATTGAATGTTCTGTTATCTTGAAACCTGCTTCCGAATTTATTATTTCTTGAATTTGTTTAATAGGACATGGAACAAGAACTTCTTTGCTGCACATGTCACACTTTAACAAATGTTTATGGTCGTCTCTCTTTAAAGAATATCCATAACACCCTTCCGGTAAGAAAAGTTTATCAACTATATCTTTATCATCAAAAAGCTCCAAGGTTCTATAAACTGTTGATAGATTAACATCCTTATCCTGTTCACCTAATAATGAATATATCTCTTCTGCAGTTAAACTTTTATTATTTTCTTCGAGTATATTTAAAATTGCCATTCTACCCTTTGTTATTTTCATTTTCTTTTCTTTTAATAGTTCTTCATATTTCATACTTTGCCTCTAAAAATAAATATTGATTTTATATCAAATACATAAATTTTATTCTACATTATATATTATATCATAAAAATTGCACTTTGATTAGTTATTAATACATTATAAAAATTGCACTTTGATTAGTTATTAATACATTATAAAAACATCATTTTAAATCCGAAAATCATCAATATAATTCCACCTATATAGTCAGCATATTTAGCTATGAAGCTTATTCTTTTAGCATATCTCGATATATAAAAAGATAATAAACTTAAAAATAGCGTAGTAATCCCAATAATGCTGGTATATAAAATTACAACTAGTGGATTTATCGTGTCATGTAATGCTGTAAACCCAACAACTAAGGCATCAATGCTTACAGATATGCCTAGTACAAAATACATTTTGGGGTTTAATAGTATACACTCATCCTTTTGCTGCATACCTTCTTTTATCATTAAAACTCCAACAACTGCAATTATAGCTCCCCCTATTATATTAGGTATATTTGCTATATAATTATTAAAATAATATCCTCCTATTGCACCTATAAGAGATAATAAAAATTGAAAAAATCCAAATGAAATTGCAAAATACACCTTATTTTTTCGTTTAACAGCACAATTAATGCCTATACTTAGTGCAACACCAAAGGCATCCATAGCTAAAGCCAATGCAATAATAACTACTCCTATCATTTATACTTCCCCTTTAAGTTTATAATGAGTTCTATATATTTTATTACAAAGTAACATAATTATTCTTACTTAATTTATATGATTTTAACAATAAAAATATTAATCAATTAAATAGTATAGCACATTTAATATTTTTTTATTATATAATCGTTTTCTTGTCCTATATGTTGTAAAAAATACCTTTGACATATTAATTACATGGTGTATATTAGTATATGGAGTATTTAAAGCATTAAATAGTATAGCACATTTAATGTAATAAGTTTTAAAGGAGATAATTCATGTCTAATTGTATTATTGCACAATCCGGAGGTCCAACCTCTGTTATAAATTCAAGTGTTGTAGGGTTAATTGAGGCAAATAAAGAGTTTAAAGCCTTTGATAATGTATATGGCGGATTAAATGGTATTGAAGGAATTTTAGAGAAAAACATTGTGAATTTAAGTGATATACCTCAAGACCAATTAGATTTATTTAAATACACACCATCTTCTGGATTAGGTTCTTGCAGATATAAATTAAAGGATCACTCAACCTCCCCTGAAGAATATGAAAAGTTAATGACTATATTAAAAGAATTAGATATCACTGCATTCTTCTATGTAGGTGGTAATGATTCAATGGATACTACAAACAAATTGACTGCCTACGGAAAAGAATTTGGAATAGATATTAAGTTCATCGGAATTCCGAAGACTATTGATAATGATCTTATGTGTACGGATCATACACCTGGTTTCGGTTCGGCAGGTAAGTTTATTGCAACAACAACATTAGAGACTTTTTACGACTCTTCTGTTTATATAAATAATGGTATTTTTATATTGGAAACAATGGGTAGGGATACTGGATGGCTTGCTGCTTCAGCTGCATTAGCTCAAAAGAACGGAAAACCTGTTGCAGATTTTATATATCTTCCTGAAAAAACATTTTCTTTATATAAATTTTTAGAAGATGTGAAGAAAAAATTTGAAGAAAATAATAAAGTTTACATAGTAGCTTCTGAAGGACTTGTTAATGAGAACGGTGAATTCCTTTCATTAATTAATGGAATTAAATCCCTCGATAGATTTGGACACGCTCAACTTGGTGGTGTTGGAAATTATCTTAGAGCTCAAATAATAAAAGCTGGAATAACAGACAGGGTAAAAGCTTTAGAATTAGGAGTTCTTCAAAGATGTTCAATGCACTCAGCATCTCAAACAGACATAGATGAATCTTACCAAGTTGGTTATGATGCATTAAGATATTCCTTAGAAAACGAGTCAGGATTTATGGTTGCTATAAAAAGAGAATCAAATTCTCCTTATACATATTCAACCTTTACCGTACCAACTACTGAAATAGCTAATAAGGTTAAGTATTTCCCTAAAGAATGGATTAATGATGCTGGAAATCATATAACTGAGGAAGCTATTGAATACTTAAGACCATTAATAGCTGGAGATCCAAATTTTACATTAGAAAACTTTCTACCAAAATTTAAGGTCTTCAACCAAAAATAATATAGGGTTTTAAGTTAAGTTTCCTATAAAAACCCTATAATATAAGGTAGTTCCTATTTATAATAAAAAGGAACTACCTTTTTCTTTGAATATTTTTAATATCGTTTTGATATATATTCCATAGTATTAAGGAATGTCCAAAGTTCATCTAACGTATTATATACTCCAAAGCTAACCCTAACCATTCCATCCTTTATCATTTTAGGGTTTTCCAAATGTTTCTGAATTTCTGATTTAGGTATTCCAAGAAGTCTCTGAACATATGGTTGTGCACAAAAACATCCATTTCTGGTTGATATTCCACTTAGGGTAGATAATAGTTGTGCTAATTCAGTATGATTTATTCCAATCATATTAAATATGCCTATACCCAGCCTATCGTTTTGAACAATAGGAATACCATATACTCTTACTCTTTTTATACTTCTTAGTCCTTCAAACAGATTTTTCAATAATACTTCTTCTCTTCTCTCTATGGTTTCATAACCTATATCGCAAACTTCCTCCAAGGCTCCAAGTAATGCTGCAATTCCCAATATATTTGGTGTTCCAGCTTCATCTTTTCCCTCAGTCTCTTTCCAAATAACTTTATCATCTGTAACTAACTCAACCGTTCCTCCACCTTTTAGTTCAGGTTCTCCATGGATTAAACCATCTTTCTTTCCAATAATAACTCCTACTCCAAATGGTGCATATATTTTATGGGCAGAAAAAACAAGGTAATCTATTTCTTCCCCAGCTCTTGCCCCTGCCATGTTTATTTTTCTATGAGGTACTAATTGAGCTCCATCAACTATTATGCGTCCTCCATACCTATGCACTAACTTTGCTATTTTATTTATAGGATTTATATATCCAGTAACATTAGATGCACCAGTAATTGTAAGAAACCTAAACCTACCCATATTCTCTATTAACTTTTCTTCTAAATCATCTAAGGATATCTTTCCATATTCATTTACATCAATATATTCTAGCTTGCATTTTCCTCTCCAAGGTAAATCATTTGAGTGATGCTCCATTCTTGTTGTTATAACTAAATCATCCTCAGAAGTTATTAGTCTACTAGCCAACTTATTTATACCTTCTGTGGCATTTTTAACATATATAACTTCGTAATCATCTCTATCTTTAAGAGAGAAAAATTCTAGTATTTTTTTCCTTGACCCTTCAAATAAGTCTGTACTAATTTGAGATTTATATCCTGCCCCTCTTCCAACGCTTCCATACCAGGGCAAAAAATTATTCAAATACTGTGATGCTCTTTTAAATGCTGGGGTAGTAGCTGCATTATCAAAATTAATGAAATTTGCTTTTTTTCCATTGAAAAGCATTATTTCAGAGTTTACCCCTATAAATTTATTTCTTATTCTCTCATCCTCAGGAAACATATGCATTACCTCCCTATGTATAATACTCAAACTTAAAAGTTTTTGTTAAATAAAGTTCTAATAAAAGCATTTTTTTCATAATTTTTATTAATAAATTATTTAATTTAACAATATAAACGGAGGTTTAAATATGTATGAATCTATTAACGAAAAGGATTTAACTTTTAGGGTATTCCACGACACCTTAAACTTATCATCTTTTCCAAATGGCTTTGAGCCAGGTGTTAATTCACAAAGCTTAATTAAATCAAGTAAGCTTAAAAGCGACCTAAATAACAACCTTTTCCTAAGCACCCAAAGTCAAAATATTATTAATCCACCTGATCCACTAACTCTAATAAGAACTATAGATGAGGATGAGGATGATAGTTTATTTATTGAAGAACTAAAAGTAGTTGATGACGTGCTAAATAAAATTGAACAGAATAATCCTGGCCTAGTAAGTTCCTTAAGAGCATATAACATTCCGAAATCAACATATAAAATGATTGTAAAGAGAATTATAGCTCTTTCACTAAAATATAATGAAAATAATAGAGTAATTCCCTTTGAAAATCTTTAGGTTATACTAAATGAATTATTTTCAAAATCAATCTTCAAAAAATGGTTTAGGGGAATTGTTCACAAATACCTTGCCTCAAATGGAAATATTCGTACGCTTTTTTAATACGTCTCCTAATATATCATCAATAGATGTTTATATTGATGATATATTAGCCTTTAGTAATATTAAATATAAGGAGTATTCAATTTACGTCCCTTTAATTACCGGAGAACATAAAATCTCTATATTTTTATCTAGAGATAATAAGCTTCCAATAGCATCTAAAATAATTGAACTATCGCCTCATTCTATTTACACTATAGCTATAATAAACAAATTAAATGTATTAGATTTAATCCCTATAATAGATGGAAATAAATCCTATAGCTTTGGAACTGCCTTTTTTAGATTCATCCATCTATCACCGGAAGCACCACTACTTAATCTTGTTAATAAGAAAGACAAGAAATTATTTAAGTATATAGAATTTGAAGAAAGTACTGGATATTTACCATTGACACCAGGAAAATACAACTTTACTATTAGTTCTTCAACAAATAATGTTATTTATCTTAGAGTTCAACCAATAAATTTAATTGCAAATAATTTTTATACACTTTATGTAGTTGGACTGCTCAATAACTGCCCCAAAATGGAGACATTTATCGTGAAAGATGGTTTGTAAAAATGAACATATAAATAAGTTAATTTAATAATAAAAAGCAGGAACTCTATATTTTTATAGAGTTCCTGCTTTTACTCAGTATTAATTAAATTAAATTTATTCATATCTTAATGCGTCAATTGGATCTAACTTAGCAGCTTTTCTCGCAGGATATATACCGAAAAATATACCAACAGAAGAGGAGAAAAGAATAACTAAAATAATATCCCTGAGTGATAATACAGGCGTAACATCCGCATAGCTGCCAATAGCATAAGCTCCCATAATTCCAAAAATCATACCTATAAGTCCACCTATTAGTGATATAATTACTGATTCAGTTAAAAATTGGATGAGTATTGCATTAGTAGTAGCTCCAATTGCTTTTCTTATTCCAATTTCTCTAGTTCTTTCTGTTACTGAAACTAACATAATATTCATAACTCCTATTCCTCCAACTACAAGAGAAATAGCTGCTACTGCGCCTATGAAAGATGTAAAAATATCTATTATCTTATTAACTTGATCTACCTGCTTTAATAGTTTTTCTCCACTATATAAATCTTCTCCACGATTATTATGCTTTGAGCTTAGAATATTTAATGACTCATTTATTGCATCTTCAGTTGTTTCCTTACTATTTGATACAATATATATATTATCAATAGATAAATCATCATACATATTTCTTAATGCAGTAATTGGAACATTTACCATTGCAGGCATTTGATCATTAAACGATCCTCCCATGTAGGAAGCACTTTTTGTAACACCTACTATTTTAAATTTTTTAATATTGGCATCCTTACCTAAAGTTATGGTCTCATCTACTGCATCCTTATATCCAAATAAATAAGATGCTGTAATATCATCGATTACTATGACATCTTTTCCATCTTCGACTTCTTTTTCATTAAAGAATCTACCATATAATATCTCAGAATTTTGCACATACTTCATATCTTCATTACTACCTGTCATATATGCTCTTTTGCCTTTATCTTTATACCTTATTGTACTTTGCCTTGAAGCTGAAGCTGATGCATATTTAATATTTTCACCTTTTTCTTTTAAATAATCTACGTCTTTTAAGGTAAAATAATCTCCTTTTGAAGCTTCTTGAGTATCTACTTTAATTTGAGCTGATGAGGAACCTATTTTTTCTAGTTCTCCAGTTATACTTGCCTTGCCTCCTGCCCCTAATGATAATATTGCTATAACGGAACTTATTCCAATTATTATTCCAAGCATTGTCAAGAAGCTTCTTAATTTATTAGAAACTATACTTTCCTTTGCCATTTTAAAGTTTTCTAACAATCCCATATCCTAACCTCTTTTCAGATCATTTCATAGTACTATTCTATCTTTAACCACATCATCCTCAACAATATTACCATCTCTTACTTTAAGTATTCGTTTTGTATACTTTGCTATATCTGGTTCATGAGTTACCATTATTATTGTTGCTCCTTCATCGTTAAGTTGTTGAAATATTTTCATTACTTCTTCTGAAACCTTTGAATCCAAATTTCCTGTAGGCTCATCAGCCATAATAACAGATGGACTATTCACTATAGCTCTTGCTATAGCAACTCTTTGCTTTTGTCCTCCTGAAATTTCATTAGGTCTATGTTTAATCCATGGAGTCAATCCAACTCTATCTAATGCATTTAATGCTCTTTCTCTTCTTTCTTTAGCTCCGATTCCCCCATATACCATTGGGAGTTCAACATTTTCTAATATGCTCATTCTAGGTAATAAGTTAAAATTCTGAAATACAAATCCTATTTCTTTATTTCTAATTAAGGCTAATTGATTATCTGTAAGGTTAGAAACATCTTGATTGTTTAATATATATGTTCCTTCATCCATCCTATCTAAACATCCAAGCACATTCATAAGTGTGCTTTTTCCAGAACCAGAAGGGCCCATTATTGCAGTAAATTCTCCCTTCTTGACTTCTAATGACACCCCTTTAAGAGCTTCGTATACAATATCTCCCGTCCTATACGTTTTTCTTACATTCTTTATTTGAAGCACTCTAACTCCCCCATTACACAGAATTTTTACTAATATGATACTGTAACTTTTGTACCATTAGTTATGTTTTCATTTGGGTTTAAGATTACCTCATCTCCTGCATTAAGTCCTAATAATATTTCAGCATCAGATTCTGTTTGTAATCCTACTTTAACCTCAACTTCTTTTACCTCGCCATTTTTAACTACATAAACATAATACTTATTCCCTTTTGCTGCCTTTAAAGCTTCAGCAGGTACTGAAAGAGCCCCACTCTTCTCTCCTAATAAAATGTCTACATCTACATCAAATTCTACCTTCAATCCTTTTATATCTTCCGTAAGTTTTATTTCACCACCTAAAGATACCTCCCCAGCCGCCAAAGGATTTGAAGTATCTTGTTTTGCCGCAGGGTCTATAAATGAAACTACTCCAGGAATATCACCTTCAGGTCCATGTATTACTACTTTTGAATTCACTGTTACTTTACTTGAATCATTCTTGTTTAATGATATTTTAATCTTTAAAGCACTCAAATCTTGTAAAGTTAAAGCTTTAATAGTAGGGTTTCCTACTGAGCCTTCAGATAAATTAAGTGCTGTAACTGTACCATTAAAATCTGCTACAATACTTCCTCCCATTGTTGATACTTTATTCTTAGCACTATCTAGCTGAATTTTTGCAAGATCTACCGCACTTTGTGCTTGCTTTATTTGTGTATCACTAATTGGTACTAATTGGTTTCTGTTTAATTTTGCTAAAGCTAATGCTTGAGCACTTGCAGGATCTGTTTTACCTTCTAATTGTTTTATTGTATCATCCAGCTGCTTAATGTTATTATCTATAGTACCTTTTTTGCTGATTAAATCATTATATTGAAGCTGCGCATTATTATAAGATATTTGTGCTTGCTTAATTGCTAAATCTAAATCACTTGTATCGAAAGAAACAAGGGTATCCCCCTTCTTTACACTATCTCCAACCTTAACATATATTTTTGTTACCTTTAGCTGTGATGTATAATAATCCTTAGTATTGGCTGACTCCACTTTTCCGGTAGTACTTAAATATGATTTTAAATCCTTTACATTGGCTTTTGAAGTTCGTACACTTATATCCTTCTTCTTTCCAACTGATAACTTATATACTCCAAATGCAGCAATTGCAATTACGCACAGGATTGAAATATTTCTAATTATTTTTTTATTCTTCATAGCCATCTTTTCCCCTCTCAATAAATCTCCATAATTATAATATACTAATAATACCTTTTTTCAATTCACTAAACAATTGTTTTATTATAGATTAAATTAGAATTTTACAATTATATATAGTATAATAAAATTGAATTTTTATCCCCAATAAGGAGTAGTAAAATGATTATTTTAGGATGTAAGGATTTAGAAAAAAGTTATGGTACAAAAGTAATACTTAATAAATTAAGCTTCTCAGTTAATGAGGGTGAAAAAGTGGGAATTATAGGGGCAAATGGTGAAGGGAAATCCACCTTATTTAAGATATTAACAGGTGAGTTATCTCAAGATTCAGGTGACGTCTTTTTAGATAAAAACAAAACATTAGGATACTTATCTCAGCATTTGGCTTTAGATGAAGATAGTACAATTTACAGTGAAGCTTTAAGTGTATTTCAAGAATTACTTGATATAGAGGATCGCCTACTAGTATTAGAGGAAAAATTAAAGGAACCTTATGATGAAAACAAGGCCTCATATCACGAAAAATTAATAACTGATTACACTACCCTTCAAGATATATATTCCCATAGAGGCGGCTATACATATAAAGGTGAAATATCTAGAGTAATTAGAGGCCTTGGATTTACTGAACTGGATTTTGATAAGAATATATTTAACTTGAGTGGTGGTCAAAAAACTAGGGTTGCACTAATTAAATTACTATTAAGAAATCCTGATATTTTACTACTAGATGAACCTACAAATCATCTAGATTTGGAAGCAATTGAATGGCTTGAAGAATACTTATTAAGCTATAAAGGAAGCGTACTAGTAATTTCTCATGATAGATTTTTCTTAGATAAAGTAACAACAAGTACTTTTGAGTTAATACAAGGTTCAATATATTGCTATAGTGCCCCGTATACTAAATTTTTAGAATTAAGAAAAAAAGATATAGAAGCACGTACTAAAGCATATAATCTTCAACAAGCTGAAATTAAAAGACAGAAAGAAATAATTGATAGATTCAGATCTTTTAATAGAGAAAAAAGTATACGCGCTGCAGAAAGTAGAGAAAAAGCTCTCGAGAAAATGGAACTTTTAGATTCGCCTGAAAAAGAAAAAGCTGCGTCTAGAATTTCTTTTGAAACCAGACTAAAAAGTGGAAATGATGTTCTACATATTGAAAATTTAAAAAAATCCTATGGAGACAACGTATTATTTGATAATCTATCTTTTGATTTAAAAAGAGGAGATAAAGTTGCTTTAATTGGTGAAAATGGAAGAGGAAAAACCACATTATTTAAAATAATATTAGATAATATAAAGCCTGATAGTGGTATAAAGGTACTAGGAAGAAATGTTGAGCTAGGATATTACGATCAAGAGCAATCAGATTTAAATCTAAGCAATACTATTTTAGCTGAGGTATGGGATGCTTTTCCTGAACTAACTACTTCTGAAGTTAGAGGTGCATTAGCGGCTTTTTTATTTAAAGGAGAAGATGTATTTAAAAATATCTCTTTACTAAGTGGTGGTGAAAAATGCAGAATAAATCTTCTTAAATTAATGCTAGCGAAAGGAAACTTATTATTACTTGATGAGCCAACTAATCATTTAGATATCTTATCAAGAGAAGCTCTTGAAGATGCTATTTTATCCTATGACGGAACTCTTATGGTAATATCACATGACAGATATTTTCTAAATAAAGTAATAAATAAAATTTATGAACTTAATGCTGATGGAATCAAAGAATACTTAGGAAACTATACTTATTATTCTGAGAAGAAAAAGAACCCTACTAGATATGAACAACTTAACGAAGTTCAAGGAAAAACAAAGACCCAAATAAGAGAAGAAAAGCGTAAGCAAAAAGAATCAGAAAAAGAGGCTAAAGCTTCTAAACTCCGAATTCAAAATATGGAAAAAGAAATTGCAAATGCTGAAGATACTCTCTTGAAACTTCAGGAACAACAATGTCTTCCAGAAGTATACTCTAATCCAGAAAAGAGTGAAACTATAAATAAACAGATTTCTGAAATTCAAAATAAAATTGATTCACTATATGAAGAGTGGGAATCCTTAGTTGAGAACTAAATTAGAAAAGCAGAAACCTTAGATTATTCTATGGTTTCTGCTTTTAAATTTAGAATTGCATTTATCTATACACCCGTATGTCCAAATCCGCCGCCTCTATTTTCTCCTATTGCGGCTGGATTATCATGTTCAATAAATTTTGCCTTTTTATATTCACAAAAGACCATTTGAGCAATTCTTTCATTTTTCTTAATATAAATTGTTCCATAAGGATTGCCCTTTTTATCTAAATAGATAATATCCTCAAGAATCTTTAATTCTTGGCCTTTTTTTAAATATTTAGATAAGCTCGTCTCAACATAATTTTCTTTAAGTTCATCTATTATTTCTGGATTTCTTAAAATTTCATATTTTAAGTTTGCATTATTATAGTTATTCTCCACTATTACCCCTACCACATCTCTATAATCAGCATCAATAGTCCCTGGGGAATTAGGAATTCTTATGTTTGTTTTAAGTGATAACCCGCTTCTTGGTCTTATTTGTGCTTCACAGTTATTTGGTATTGCCATACTAAAATTTAGTGGAACTATTTTTACTTCACCAGGTCTTATTACTAAATCCATGCTTGCATATAAATCACAGCCAGCAGCATGCAAAGATCCATATGTAGGAATAGCCCCCTCTTCATTTACTTTTATGTATACATTTATCTCTTCACTCAATTGTAATTTCTCCTTATATAAAAATATACTAAAATTTTATATTAAAATAATAAATTAAACAATAGTATTCAAGGGAATAAAAACTCATAATAGATTATTTTTATTCCCCCTTAATTTTAAGAACCTATAAATTTTTTTACAAAAATATATATAAATTAATTAAGTTTAAAACCAGAAGCCCCAACCTCCACAGAAGAATAGAAGTAAAATTATTGCTAATTCACAGCCACAATCATTTCTTCTGCAATCTCTTCTTCGTAATCTGTTTACAACTATAATAGTAGCTGTTTCTACTGCATCATTGATTTCAACTTCATTCCAAGGTATATAAGTTGGTCTTTGGAAGAATCTCTTATCTATTTCTTCTACTACTCTATAGAATCCGTTTGGAAGATTATCAAAAATCACTCTACCATTACAGTCAGTAATCTTGGAACTTATTAGTCTAGGACATCCTCCAGTTAGTCTATATAGATTAACTTTTACTCCAGATAAAGGTTCTCCGCTTGCACTTCTAAATTTCGAATAAACAACGATACTGCCTCTTTCTCCATGGTGATGCTCGTGATGTTGGTCTTCATGATGGTCATCACAATCCTCTTCATGAAAATCATTGCATATATCACCTTCACTTTGACAATCATATTCGTATCCATCATCATTTCTTAGATAACTCTCGAATATATCATTATTTTCATTTCCTTCTAGTGGAAATCTAGTTTCTTCTTGACTACTTTGAAACATATAAATACCTCCTTCGATGTATTTCCTATAACATAATATGTTCGATAGGAGGTTTTTGTGTCACATTATAAAGAAAAAAGCTATGCTTAAAGCATAGCCGAAAATATACCTACTAATGAACTTACAAAATTCAAGTCATTATAACTAAATTCTTTCTCATTTATAGAAACAGACAAATATACTACTCCTTTGACTTCACCATTTTTTATTAAAGGAACTATTAAAAGTGATCTCCAGTCTGGCATCCATGTACTGCCATTTTGATTATATACATTGTCCCAATCTACTAAATATCTGCCATTTTTATTTGTTATTACTTCTTCTACTAAATCTTCATTAAATCTAGAAACATCATACCAACCATCTTCATACCTTTTTCTCGAATATCTTTCTTTAACTTTATCACCTTTAATCAGGAAAAAGGTTATTTCATCAGATTCTACTATTTCATTTATTCTAGACAAAAGCTCATATATCTTTTCTGATAAATTACCTCTATTTTTTATTATCTCAATTACATCCATAATAGCATTAACTTTTCTATAGTCGTTACTTGTATTTCCTGATAGTATTCCTGCTAATTTATCGTTAGCCTGACTTACTTTTCCATACTCTTGATCCCAAAGTACAGTCTTATTTTTCCCTGTATTCTTTGCAACATATAATGCTTCATCTGCCCTTTTAATAAGTTCATCAGCTCTTGTAGAGTCAAGTGGGAAATTAGAAACCCCTATACTTATAGTAAGCTCACGTCTTCCCCCTAGTATATTACTTTCCCTAACCTTTTCCCTAAATCTATCACATTCCAATAAAGCCTTATCCTTATTCTTATTAGGGAAAATAATTACAAACTCTTCTCCTCCATATCTACATAATATGTTGTCAGGTTCTAAGCTATCTTTTACGGTTGCTGCAACTGATCTTAAAACTTTATCTCCTAGATCATGTCCAAATTTATCATTCACTCCTTTGAAATTATCTACATCAAAGATAGCAATTGAAAATTCTTTATGCTCTAGTCTAGAACTTTCTAGTAAATCAGCAAAGGTTTCTTCAAAATATTTTCTATTATAAACTCTTGTTAACTTGTCTATAGTTGAATTTATTGTTAGATATTGTTTATCTAACAGAAAGCCAAATAGCGGAATTAATTTCTCCAATTTTTCAAGAGTTTTTTCATTTATATTATTTAAATACTTATTAGAATATAAGATTAATGTACCTTGAGTATTTTCAGCTGCCTTAATCCTAATCCTATTTTTTATCCTTAAGCATATTGCAGCTTTCATTCCTTTAGGTAATAGCTCTTCATTAAACCTATTTTCTGAATCTAAAGCTTTTTTTATTATTTTAGTGCCTTCATCAATATTTAATCTGCTCTTAAAAAATTCAACATTTCTTTTCGGGTTTATTGCTCTATTTGTATGAATTATAGATTCAACCCCATCTGCATCCTGCATAGTTACAATAGCTCCATCTGCTAAGGTAATTTTGCATAAATACTTTGTTAAAACATCTATATTGCTTACTATATCGCTTTTAAATACATTAAATACATCATACATATTTTTATAAAAGTTATAAAAACACTTATCATAATTTTCTTCTAACTCATATAAAAATTCTTTGTTTTTAATTAAATTTGATATTTCTAATACATGCAATAAATCTTCAAATTCTTCTAAAGAACCAATGTATTCTACTTTATTTAATAGTTGCTTTCCAGTTATATTTTCTAGGCTACTTGCAAACTTATTATATGCATATAGAAAGCGTCCATAATTGATATAGTTTAACTTACTTTTATTTGGTAATGAATTTATATTATTAACAATTAGACTTAAAGCCATGTAATAGCACTCTATAGCATTAAACGGAATGTTAAGCTCTTCATAAGTCTCACCTATCCTAATTGCTACCTTGCCAACTAAGCTTTCATCATCCACGTTTTCTAAAAGCCTTTGGAGCTCAGTTACTATAGATAACTTTCCATTTTTCTCATATAGCAACTTAATATAATTTAGCTTCAAAATTAACTTTTCATCAATACAAACATTGCTTAAAGATTTATATAACTCTCTACCCAAGTCTTCATAAGCTAAATCATTAAGTTCAAGTATTGTATCAATGGTTAACTCAACCTTAAAGTATTCATCTCTTATTAATTCTACTTCCTCTAATATTATATTTATTTCACTTATTATATCTTCTAAGTTCTTACAACTTCTTAGATTATAGAAATGATACTGACATCTTAATTTACTTAGTAACTGTCCTGTAAGGCCAGAACTTTCTTCAATAACCGAGGACATTATATCTAAAGCCATATGATAATCTTTAATTTTGTATAGGTATCTAGCCTCATTACTCTTTAATGACTTTTTGAAAACTTCGCCAATATTATACTTAGAAGTTACTAATAATGATGCTTCTAAATATCTATGTGCTAATTGAAGCTTGTCCAAGTGTAAATAACAGCTGCTAAGATAGGAAAGGACTATTCCCTTATAGAACTCATGATTCCATTCGTTAGCCTTTTCTAATGCTTTTAATAAGAGATCTTCTGACTCAGCAAATTTTCGCTGAGACATTAAAGCTGCTGCAACATTTATTTCCGAAAGTAAATTTAAATCCTTAATTTGATATTTGTCTGAAGCCTTCTGAGCATTTATAAAAAAGCTCAAAGCACCCTCTAGATTTTCCTCTATTTCAAATAGTGTTGTTCCTAAATAGATGTTCGATGAAATTACTCCTCTAAGGTTAAAAGTCTTATTGAATAGATTTTTTGCCTTATTTAAGCAATCAATAGCTTCTTTACCTTGAGAAATATTGAGATAACAATATCCAATATATAGGTTTAAATAGCCTTTTAGGTCAAAATCTTCACTTCTACATATCTCAAGTGCACTCTCTCCTGCTTCAATAGCTTCAGAATATTTACCAATAAAGCAAAGATGTTTTAGTAAGGCTAAATTATATATACCTTCACCATACTTATAATCAAGGTTGTTTAAAATACCTCTTGAATTCTTCAAATAATATTCTGTTTCTTTTATTCCATCAATTCTATATCCAACTATAGCTAAACCTGAATAGCAAAGGGATTTATCCTCTTGACTATCAGTTTTTTCTATTACGTTAAAATAATAGTTTGTTGACTCTTTAATTTCCCCTTGTCTATAGTATAAATCTGCTAAAATTAAAGCAATTTCAATATATTCTTCATTAGAAATTTCTTCTGCTTCTAATGCCTTTTTATAGTAATAAATCGCTCTGGTATTGTCCCAAGACTCTAACTTTTGTCTACCTCTATTTTTACAAAAGTATATAAGTTTTTTTGTTTCACCTAAAACATCAAATTGATATATAAGTTCATCATTATAGTCATGTCCTAATTCAATTTCATGCTCTAATAATTTTGAGATTTCCCTGTGTAGTTCTTTTTTCTCTTTTTCATCTATACTCTTAGATACAATCTTCTTCACAAGATTATTATTTATTTCATAGAGTATTGCCCTATCAGAAATTTTTTCAGAAATATAACCTTTGTTTTGCAATAAATAAAATTCATCATAATTATTTTTATCTAATACATTTGCTTTAAATAAGAAATCTTCTTCAACTGCACCATTTATAACAGACATCTTCTTCATGATTTCATATTCCTTAGTTGAAATCTGATTTAAGCTTCTCTCAATTTCTAATTCGATGTTTCTTGGAAGTGCAATTTCTTGCTGTTGTAAGTTTAATTTCCATCTTCCTGTCTGTTCTGATACAAAAAGTAATTTATCTTCAAATAATTTCTTTACAACTGCAATTATATACATTGGATTTCCCAGTGTTTCTTTATATATCTTATTAGAAAAATCATAAAGTTCAGATGATGTATTCATAATATTTCTTATTAATTGTCTAGATAAAATTTCATTTAAATAGGATATTTTGTATTCTTCATAACGCTCTGTTAATTTACAATTATATATTAATTCTTCTATATCCTCATGTTTCTTTAATTTATTTTGATTATATGTTATGACAATAAGCAGGTTTTCAAACTGAGATTCTGAAAGAAATAAATATTTTAAAAGTAATTTAAAAATTGTACTACTGCTTTCTATGTTATCAACAAATAAAACAGTGAATTTATTTCTAGTTATTTCAGAAAGTAATTTTGCAACTCTGTTAATTGTTTGTAATTCCCTATTGCTTTTACTTATCTCATTATCATCATGAGGGAGAGCTAGTAACCTACAAAATTCCTCCAAATACTGTCCGTACTTTTCTATTAAGTTTTTATCTATAAAGCCCAAAAAATACTCAAAAATATCCTTTTGCTTAATTTGTCCACCAGAATTTCTCTTTATATCATCTGCAACAATTAAATTCGCATTATAATCAAATTTATTATAGATTAAGGTTTTAAAATAATTTAATAATTTTGTCTTTCCGCTACCTTCATCTCCATCAATCCCTATTATAGAAAATTTATTTCTTTTAGAAACTAAATTATCCACAACTTGAGAAAATCTCTTAATTTCATAATCTCTTCCTATAACTTCAACATCTTCTATTATTTTATTTAAAGAATTATAGTCGAACCTACTATACTCTTTTTCAAAATGTATATTTATATAATCTATACACTCATTTAGAGAAATAAACATTTTATCTCTTATATTTTTATATAAAACTAAAATTTTACTACTATTAATACTTCTATTTTCTAACTCATCTTCAAAAATTCCATGATAAATATTTGAAATTTCAATATGATTAAAATCATACTCTTGAATTTCATGACTACTTCCAAGTATGTCCACTTCTCTGTTTTTATTTATAACGCTTATTTTTTCTATTTCCATAGTTAAAATATCAGTTAACTTAACCTCATCTTCACTATAATATACATTGTCCAAAGATAAGTTTCTATACTTGTATCCTTTAATACTTAATGTATTAATTATATTCAGTACCTTTGCAAATAGATTCAGCTTAAAATCAAAAGTGCTTTTCACTAAAATTTTTGATTTAATAACATCTTCGTATATTGGATCTATAAGATACGCATATTTTCTATTTTCCAAAACAATACCATCTATATTCTCAATAGTTAAAAATTCATGTACATTAACTAAACCTGGAAAGTTTAAATTTTTAATCCAGGTTATATTTGATAAAATATGTTCTTTTATTCTTTCATTTAAGACTTTAGTTTCAATTACTTTTAATACATATACTTTTAAATCTTCTAAATCTTTAACTAAGTAACTATTAATTTCATCACCCATAGAAATAGTTTTTTCTATTCTATACCTAGAATTAATTAACTTCATTTTATTTCTCCTACCTATATCAAATAAATCCCTCTACTTTTTAACATCCTCATAATCTACATCTATAACATTCCCATCTGCATAATCTTCCTGTTCTTTATAAGTAGTTGAATATCTATTAACATTATTATGCTTTCTACTTTTAAACATATTATTCTTTATGTATCTATAA